>DASWMA010000597.1:0-28712 GCA_036399995.1 Longimicrobium sp.
CACGGCGACGCGGTGGTGAACGGCGGCGGCCAGCTGCTGAACCACGGCGGCCGCGTGCTGGGCGAGATGCGGGTGAACAGCGGCGACGAGGAAGACGCGGCCGAGGTGGCCGAGGCCCACGAGGCCACCGGCGCCGAGGCCTCGCACAACGTGGTGGAGAACATCCGCATCCACCGGCACGGCTGGTGGGGGAGCATGCAGGAGGGCTTCGAGGGGCTGATCTCCACCATCACCTTCGCGCTGATCCTGTGCGGGCTGGGGGCGGCGCTGGTCTTCTACGCGCGGCCGCAGCTCGAGCGGGTGACCACGGTGGTGCGCGACGACACCGGGCGCGCCGCCGGGCTGGGGGTGGCCTCGATGTTCCTGGCGCTCCCCGTGTTCCTGCTGGCGCTGGTGGTGCTGATCGTCACCATCATCGGGATCCCGGTGGCCGTCCTGTTCGCGCCGCTGTACTGGGTGGTGCTGGGCGCCGCGTGGCTCTACGGCCTGATCGCGGTGGCGCACACCATCGGCGAGCGCACGGCCGAGCAGAGCGGGAGCTTCGCCTCGATCCGCCGCAACGCCTACACCTACGTGTTCACCGGGGTGGGGCTGCTGCTGGCGCCGCTGGTGGTGGGCAACCTGCTCAAGCTCACCGGCTTTCTGGGGTGGCTGGGCTCGCTGGTGAACGGGCTGGGGTGGACGCTGCTCTTCGCGGCCGGCCTGGTGGGCTTCGGCGCGGTGGCGCTCACGCGCGGCGGCACCCGCACCGGGTGGCCGTGGAACGTGCGCCCGCGCGAGTACGACCCGATCTTCGACGAGGAGCCCGCCTTTGAGCGCCCGGCGCACGTCTAGTCGCGGGTACCGGCGGATCGGCGGATCGGACCAACGAGATTTCAACGTCTGCCCTGGAGGGACTGAGATGATCGGCGGACTTCTGAAGGTGATCGGCGGGCTGGTGGTGGGGCTGGTGCTGCTGGGGGTGGCGATCACCGTGCTGGGCGCGGTGTTCGGGATGGCCGTGGGGCTGCTGGGCCTCACGCTCAAGCTCCTCCCCTTCCTGCTGGTGGGCTGGGTGATCGTGAAGGTGATCCGCAGCGGCGAGCGCCGCCGCGCGATCGGCGTCCACGACCAGCGCTGGCTCGACTCGCGCCGGTAGCATCACCCCGCATCGACCACGGGTGTGGCGAGCGGATGAAGCAAGACGAAGCGGGTGCCCGCCTCACCAGAGGCCGGCACCCGCTTCTCGTTTGCATGGTCGCGTGCGGACCGCGGCCGGGCCCCCACCCGGAGCGGCGGACGGTACTGCTGTCCGCCTCTCCGACCTCCCCCAAAACAACCTGGGGGAGGTTGGTCATTCCGGCCCCGTGCTGTTGAAGCCTCACGCAGTTTGTGAGGCTTTCCGTGGTTGTTGCCGCGGCTTCAGCCGCCCTTCACCACCGCCTCCGGAGCGAATGGCGACAGTCGGCGCCCGGTGCGACGTGCCTCACACCGCCGCCGCTTCCACCCCGGCTTCGACCCGCGCGGCCACGCGCTCGGCCACCGCCCGCAGCGCCTCGGCCGCGGGGGAGTGCGGGTCGCCGATGGTGACGGGGACGCCGCTGTCGCCGCCCTCGCGCACGCCCACCTCGATCGGCACCTCGCCCAGCAGCTCCAGCCCCGTCTCCATCGCCAGCCGCTGCCCGCCCGCGCGCCCGAAGATCTCGTAGCGCTCGCCGCAGCAGGGGCAGATGAAGCCGCTCATGTTCTCCACGATCCCCAGCACGCGCGTGTTCACCTTCTCGAACATGCGGATGCCGCGCAGCACGTCGCCGGTGGCCACGTCCTGGGGGGTGGTCACCATCACCACGCCGTCCACGCGGATGTTCTGCACCAGCGAGAGCTGCGCGTCGCCGGTGCCGGGGGGCATGTCCACCACCATCCAGTCGAGGTCGCCCCACTCCACCTGCTCCAGGAACTGCTTGAGGATCCCGGCGATCATCGGCCCGCGCATGATGGCGGCCTGCCCGGGCTCCAGCAGCAGCCCCAGGCTCATGATCTTCACCCCGTGCGCCTCGAGCGGGGCGATCTTCTCCGCGCCCTTCTCGCCCAGCACCTCGGGCCGGCGCCGCTCGCCGAACATGGTGGGGATGTTGGGGCCGTAGACGTCGGCGTCGAGCACGCCCACCCGCTGGCCGCTCTGCGCCAGCGCCACGGCCAGGTTCACCGCCACGGTGCTCTTCCCCACCCCGCCCTTGCCGGAGCTGACGGCCACGATGTGGCGCACGTTGGAGAGCAGCCCCGGCTTCGGCGTCGGCGCGGGAACGTTCCCGGGCTGCAGCCGCTGCTTCTTCGTCTGCGGATGGCCCACCGAGGGGAGCGAGATGTCGATCTTCACCTTCCCCACCCCTTCCACGCGCTCGGCGGCGGCGCGGGCCAGGCGCACCAGCGTGCCGGGGTCGTCGGCCTGCAGGGCGAAGCGGAAGCGGACGGTGCCGTCTTCCATCACCCCCAGCTCGCGCACGCGGCCCGACGAGACCACGTCTTCGCCGGTGTCGGGGTGGGTCACCTGCGTGAGGGCGGCGGCCACCCGGCGCAGCACCTGGTCACGCTCTTCGTTGGTCATCTAAGTGCGAAAGTGCGAGAGTACGAAAGTGCGAAAGTCACTGCGGCATTACACCGGACGCGGAGCGCGGTGCGTTCCGGCCGGCGACCGTGCAGCGGTGAACGATACAAGAAAGCCGGCGCCCGTGCGAGGCGCCGGCCACGGCCGGGTGCTCCGATGCGTCCGCGCGGCGCTACGGCAGCCCGCGTGCGTAGGCGCAGAACTCCCGCACGATCACCTCGCCTGCCGAGGTGGGAACCGGGCGCTGCCATTCGCGAAAGCGCCGTTTGAGCCCCTCCAGCATGCGCTGGCCCAGGAACCAGCTGACCCTCCCCGTCCGGTAGGTGCCCTGGTCGCAGTGGACCTCGGTCTCGTGAATCATCATGTCGTACGTGGCCTGCCCCTCGCGCTGGGGGTTGAGCCAATCCCACCGCACCGTCACCCGCCACGCGCCCTGGGCCGTGCGCTCCACCGAGCTGCGGACGAAGTTGAGCGCCAACGAGTCCTGCACGTGGAGCGGCCTCCACCAGAGCGTGTCCACGCGCGAGGCCACCCAGGGCTGCCACCGCTGGCGCGCGTTCCGCACCACCACCGCCTGGTAGGCCGACCGCAGCTCGCTGACGTAGGTGGGGCTGGCGCGGTTGAGCACGGCCGCGGAGGCGAGCCCCCCCGAATCGGGCCGCACGAACAGCCGCACCCGCCCGTCCCGCCGCACCCACATCGGTTCGGGGCCGGCGCTGTCCGGCTGGCCCAGCACCCGCACCAGGCTGTCGCGCAGCTCGCCGAAGCGGCGGCTGGCCTGGTCGGGCGGCAGCAGGTGGAGCGTGTTCAGCATCGCGAGCCCCGACGGCCCGAAGATGGCCGCAACCGCGTGTCTCCCGCGCGGAAGGTGGCGATGGCCAGCCCGGGCTCACCGGCGGTGTCGGGCTCCGGCTGGAACCCCATCTGCTGGAGGCCGGCGATCACCGCGGGCCTCTGCGCACCCCACCGCGCCGCGGCCACGGCAACCCGCTGCGCAGACAGCGCCGCGGGCGCCACCAGCGCGGCCACCGCTGACACGACGACCACGAGCCGGTTCAGCCGCGGCGTCATCCATCCATTCCGGCCGTTGACCCGCTCCATCCCATCTCCCTCATGTGGTGAAACCGATGCCCCCCGGATACGGAGGCAGGTTTGGAATTCTGTGGATCTGCTCGGGAAATCCGAGGAGATATGCGACTGAAGTCGCGGCTACAACGGCACACAGTCCGCCTTCGCGGACTTCGCCCGCGCTGGATTTCAGTGCCACTGGGCCAGTACCGCGCCACATCGCCTCGCCCGCACCACGGCCGGTAGTCCGCGAAGGCGGACTTCGTGTGGTCGTTGCAGCGGATTCATCCGCCCCGGCAAACCCCGGATGCCGAAGCGCCCGCCCGGCTCGATGCCGGCGCGGGCGCTGAAATCATCCGGTGCGTCGGAGTCACGTTCGCACTCTCGCACCTTCGCACTCTCGCACTGCGGTTCAGACCGCCTGGACCTCGCGCACCTCGGGGATGGCGGACTTGATGCGGCGCTCGATCCCCTGCTTGACCGTGACGGTGCTGATAGGGCAGGCGCTGCACGCGCCCACCAGCCGCAGCTGCACCACGCCGTCGTCGAAACCCAGCAGTTCCACGTCGCCGCCGTCTTCGCGCAGAGCGGGGCGGATCACGTCGAGCGTGTCTTCGATCTGTTCGACGATGCTCATGGGGCGCGGCACGGGTGAAAGCGTTTGTCCGCGCGGAATTTACCGGCCCGCAGGCGGGGGGTCAAGCCGCGCCACGCAGCTTGGCCCCCGATGCGTGCAGTCCGGCTCGAACGTGCAGTTGCTGGGACAGTAGCTCGGCCTGCAGACAGGGCTCATTGTTGCTGGTTCCTCAGTCGGCGCAGGCGACGTCGCATGTGCTGCCCGTGTATCCGCACCGGTAGCACTCCGAGATGTTGCAGGACAGGAAGTAGCAGGTGTCCATGCACGAGACGTCGGAGTTGCACCGCTCGTTCGAGGCGCCATGTCCCTGCACGGTCCCGCGTGGAAGCAGGTCCTTTCCAGTCTCGAACGACTCGACGGCCAGGGTGTCGAGCTCGAGCTTGATCTTGCCCATGCGGTGCTCCAATCCTTTGGTGGACAGACGGGTTCGTGCGTGCGCAGCAGGAGCGCACGCCGGCGATGGCCGGCAGCCGGCCATTCCCGTCTATTTCGTCGCAAATTGCGCGCCTGCGGTGGCAACACGTGTAGCCGACGCGGGCCGGGTGGCGACGGGCGTTCGGTCGGGGTAGTTTAGGCGCCTCGCTGACAACCGACCGAGCCAGGAGACGGTGATGAATAGCATTCCGCAGGTTCCGCTGCCGATCAACGAGCCGGTGAAGGGCTACGCCCCCGGCAGCCCCGAGCGCGCCGAGCTGAAGGCCGGGCTCAAGGTGATGGCCGCCGAGCAGATCGAGATCCCGCTGATCATCGGCGGGCGCGAGGTGCGCACGGGGAAAACGGCCACGCAGGTGATGCCGCACGACCACGGCCACGAGCTGGCCACCTACCACCTGGCCGGCGAGCCCGAGGTGCGGCAGGCGATGGAGGCCGCCCTGCAGGCGCAGCGCGAGTGGGCCTCGTGGCCGTGGGAAGACCGCCTCGCCGTGTTCCTGCGCGCCGCCGACCTGCTGGCCACCAGCTGGCGGCCGGTGATGAACGCCGCCACCATGCTGGGCCAGAGCAAGACCTCGCACCAGGCCGAGATCGACGCCGCCTGCGAGATGATCGACTTCTTCCGCTTCAACGCCGCCTACGCGCAGAAGCTGTACACCGAGCAGCCGCTGTCGCCCGCCGGCCAGTGGAACCGGCTGGACCACCGCCCGCTCGAGGGCTTCGTCTACGCCGTCACGCCGTTCAACTTCACCTCCATCGCCGGCAACCTTCCCACCGCGCCGGCCATGCTGGGCAACGTGGTGGTGTGGAAGCCCGCCGCCACCGCCATCTACAGCGGCTGGTACATCATGCGGCTGCTGATGGAGGCCGGGCTCCCGCCGGGGGTGATCAACTTCGTCCCGGGCGACCCCGTGGCCACCTCGGGGGTGCTGCTGAACCACCGCGACCTGGCGGGCGTGCACTTCACCGGCAGCACCACGGTGTTCCAGTCGATCTGGAAGACGGTGGGCGACAACATCGCCACCTACCGCAGCTACCCGCGGCTGGTGGGCGAGACGGGGGGGAAGGACTTCATCGTGGCGCACGCCAGCGCGGACCCGGCGGGGCTGGCCACGGCCATCGTGCGCGGCGGCTACGAGTACCAGGGGCAGAAGTGCAGCGCCGCCAGCCGCATCTACGTTCCCGAATCGATCTGGCCGGGGGTGAAGGAGCTCACGCTGGGGATGATGGAGAAGATCCGCGTGGGCGACCCGACGGACTTCCGCAACTTCATGGGCGCGGTGATCGACCGGAAGGCGTTCGACAAGATCACCGGCTACATCAAGCACGCCCAGGCGGCCGACGACGTGGAGATCATCGCCGGCGGCGGTTTCGACGACCGCGAGGGGTACTTCATCGAGCCCACGCTGGTGCAGGTGCAGAACAGCGCCTACCAGCTGATGTGCGAGGAGGTCTTCGGCCCCGTCGTCTCCCTCTACGTCTACCCCGACAACCAGTGGGCCGAGACGCTGAAGGTGATCGACCGCACCACGCCGTACGCGCTGACCGGGGCGGTGTTCGCCAACGACCGCGCGGCGCTGGTGGAGGCCGACCGGGCGCTGCGCTTCGCGGCGGGGAACTACTACATCAACGACAAGCCGACGGGCGCCGTCGTCGGACAGCAGCCGTTCGGCGGGGCGCGGGCCAGCGGGACCAACGACAAGGCGGGGTCGATCCTGAACCTGATGCGCTGGATCAGCCCGCGCGCCATCAAGGAGACCTTCGCCCCGGCGCGCTCGTTCGAGTACCCGTTCATGAGCGAGGAGTAGGCTCGGCCGCGCCCGACGTATCGTAAACGGCGGTCACACAGAGACACGGAGGCACGGAGAACCGCGGGGTTCGCCGTGCCTCCGTTTTCATCGTGGTCTCCGAATCGAAGATGGCTCACGCAGAGCAGCAGAGAACGCAGAGGGGCTTCGCTGTTCTCCGCGTTCTCTGCTGCCCTGCGTGAGATTCATTTCGGTCAGAAGGCTATGGAGAGATCGTCACCACGCGCGAGTCGGATGTGAGTTCCAGCGTGGGAGCCTCGGCGCGGATGCGGTAGGTGCCCGGGGCCACCGGCCTGCCCGCGTCGTCGCGCTGGTTCCACGACGAGCCGGAGCCGCGCATCTCGTTGGGGCGCAGCGTCGTCGCCGGGGTCGGCGCGGACGGCTCGTGGCGGCTGCGGCGCCAGACCTCGGTCCCGTCCTCCCGCGTCACCACCACGTCGGGCGACACGGCGCCGACGTCGGTGGGGGACGCGCCGCGGTTCACCAGGGTGATGGCGATCGGCACCTCTTCCCCCGCCCGCACCGTGCCCGGCACGTCCAGCAGCAGCGCCAGCGTGCCGGCCGACACGGCGCTGCCCTGCCCCGCCTCGCCGGACCCCGCCCGGTCGCCGCCGCACGCCGAGCAGATCACCAGCGTCAGAAGAACTGTCGTCAGTCTTCGCATCAGTAATCGATCCGACCGCGTTCGAAGTAGCCGCGCGAAGCGCCCCCGGGTCCCTCTCCCAGGCTGTTTTGGGAGAGGGACAGCGCGCAGCGCAGGGTGAGGGCCGCCGCGCCGGAATCTCCCGGTATCCCCCCACGGCGTGCAAGCGCATCCTCCGCGCGCGGCCCGCGGCACGGCAGTATTCTTGCCCTCACGGCGGAAGAAATGGGCGCGTTCGCCCACCCGCGCTGCAATCCACCGCACCACCCATCGGACACGACCCCATGTCCAGCCAATACGTCTACTTCTTCGGCGCCGACCAGACCGAGGGCGACGGGAAGATGAAGGACCTGCTGGGCGGCAAGGGCGCCGGCCTGGCCGAGATGGCCCGCATCGGCGTTCCCGTGCCCCCCGGCTTCACCATCACCACCGAGGTCTGCCGGCTCTACCTGCGGAGCCACACCTACCCCGACGGCCTGCGCGAGCAGGTGGCCGCCGCGATCGCCCGCCTCGAAGCCGCGACGGGGAAGACGTTCGGCGGCGGCGACAACCCGCTCCTGGTCTCCGTACGCTCCGGCGCGAAGTTCAGCATGCCGGGGATGATGGACACCATCCTCAACCTGGGGCTGAACGACCAGACGGTGGAAGCGCTCGCGGCCGCGGCCGGCAACCCGCGCTTCGCCTGGGACAGCTACCGCCGCTTCGTGCAGATGTACGGCGGCGTGGTGCTGGGCGTGCACGCCGCGGGCTTCGAGGAGCTGATCGTGGCACGCAAGGCCGCGCGTGGGGTGAAGGAGGACACCGAACTGGGTGAAGACGACCTGCGCGAGCTGACCGCGGCGTTCATGGACGCGGTGCAGGCCCACACCGGGCAGCCCTTTCCGCAGGACCCGCAGGACCAGCTCTGGGGCGCCATCCACGCCGTGTTCAGCTCGTGGGACACACCGCGCGCCAAGGCGTACCGCAAGATCAACGGCATCCCCGACGACCTGGGGACGGCCGTGAACGTGTGCTCGATGGTGTTCGGCAACATGGGCGACGACAGCGCCACCGGCGTCTGCTTCACCCGCGACCCGAGCACCGGCGAGCGCGAGTTCTACGGCGAGTTCCTGGTGAACGCGCAGGGTGAGGACGTGGTGGCCGGGATCCGCGACCCGCTCCCCATCGCCCGCATGAAGGAGGTGATGCCCGACGCCTACGCCGAGCTGCTCGACGCGCAGGCGAAGCTCGAGAACCACTACCGCGACGCGCAGGACCTGGAGTTCACGGTGGAGCGCGGGCACCTGTACATGCTGCAGACGCGCACCGCCAAGCGCACCGGCCGCGCCGCCGTGCGCATGGCGGTGGAGATGGTGGACGAGGGGCTGGTCTCCATCGACGAAGCGGTGCTGCGCGTGGAGCCCGCCCAGCTCGACCAGCTCCTGCACCCCACCATCGACCCCGACGCCCAGGTGCGCGTGCTGACCACCGCGCTCCCCGCGTCACCCGGCGCCGTGTCGGGGAGGGTGGTGTTCAACCCCGACGAGGCGGCGGAGCGCGGCGCGCACGAGCCGGTGGTGCTGGTGCGCCGCGAGACCAGCCCCGAAGACTTCCACGGGATGGTGGTGGCGCAGGGGATCCTCACCTGCCGCGGAGGGATGACCAGCCACGCCGCCGTGGTGGCGCGCGGGATGGGGAAGTGCTGCGTGGCCGGCGCCGGCCAGATCGAGATGGACGAGGCGCGCGGCCGCTTCACCGTGGGCGGGGTGACGGTGAGCGAGGGCGAGTGGATCACCCTGGACGGGAGCACCGGCCGCGTGATCCTGGGGCAGGTGCCGACCGTGGAGCCGGAGCTCAGCGACCAGTTCCGCCGGCTGATGGAGTGGGCCGACCAGTTCCGCACGCTCAAGGTGCGCACCAACGCCGACACCCCGCACGACGCCGCGGTGGCGCGGAAGTTCGGCGCCGAGGGGATCGGGCTGTGCCGCACCGAGCACATGTTCTTCGAGGGCGACCGCATCGACGCGGTGCGCGAGATGATCCTGGCGGGGAACCCCACCGGCCGCACCATCGCCCTGTCCAAGCTCCTCCCCGTGCAGCGCGCCGACTTCGAGGGGATCTTCCGGGCGATGGACGGGCTTCCCGTCACCATCCGCCTCCTCGACCCGCCGCTGCACGAGTTCCTCCCGCACGCCGACGCCGAGATCAAGCACCTGTCGCGCAAGACGGGGATCCCCGCGGCCGTGCTGCGGGCGCGGGTGGACGCGCACCACGAGGCCAACCCCATGCTGGGCCACCGTGGCTGCCGCCTGGGGATCACCTACCCCGACATCACCTGGATGCAGGCGCAGGCGATCTTCGAGGCGGCGGTGAACGTGGCGCGCGAAGGGGTGACCGTGTGCCCCGAGATCATGGTCCCCCTCGTGGCCACCGCCGAAGAGCTGAAGCGCCAGCGCGAGGTGATCGACCAGGTGGCCGAGGAGGTGTTCGACCACGCGGAGCTGCGCGTGAGCTACATGGTGGGCACCATGATCGAGCTTCCCCGCGCGGCGCTCACGGCCGACGAGATCGCGCGCGACGCGGAGTTCTTCTCCTTCGGCACCAACGACCTCACGCAGACCACCTACGGCCTGTCGCGCGACGACGCGGGGCGCTTCCTCCCCCAGTACGTGGAGCAGGGGATCATCCCCGACGACCCGTTCCAGACGCTGGACGTGGGCGGCGTGGGGAAGCTGGTGGAGATGGCGAGCCGGCTGGGGCGCGGGGTGAAGGAAGACCTGAAGCTGGGGATCTGCGGCGAGCACGGCGGCGACCCGCGCAGCATCGAGTTCTTCCACGCCACGGGGCTGAACTACGTGAGCTGCTCGCCCTACCGCGTGCCGATCGCACGGCTGGCCGCCGCCCACGCCGCCCTCGGCGACCCGCGGCTCAAGGAGCCCCGGATGGTGGAGAAGCAGGAGATGGCGGCGGCGGACTGAGCCGGCTTCCCCCTTTCATCAAGATGTAGCGAGCCCGCAGCCAACTCAGGTCCCGGCTGCGGGCTCTTTCTTTGTGCTCTCCGGAGCCGGAGCTTGCAAGTCTTTACAATCGCGCGGAACAGTACCAGATTCGTTACTACCAAATCTGGTACTACCAACTCTGGTAGTTGTTTGGAGATGTCCTGTTCGGCTGAAGCCACTCGCCGGACATTCGTTCGCGGAGAGCGTGAAGATGTCAGCACTGAAGCCGCCGGACCTGTTCGATCGGGAAGCCGAGTGGGGCAGGCTGGAGGAGGTGTGGAATCGGCGCAAGCCCGACCTGGTGTTCGTGGTGGGGCGAAGGCGCGCGGGGAAGAGCTTCCTGCTCACCCGCTTCGCGCAGGAGGTGGGCGGGATCTACTACCAGGCCACGCGCCGCACCGAGACCGAACAGCTCGGCAGCCTTACGCGGGTGATCGGCGAGCACTTCGGCGACGCCGCGCTGCAGCACGGCATCGCGTTCCCCTCGTGGGAAGACCTGTTCGGCTACATCACGCAGCGCGCGGACGGGAACCCGTTCCTGCTGGTGCTCGACGAGTTTCCCTACCTGGCGGCAGCGGCGCCCGCGCTGAGCTCGGTGATCCAGAAACTGTGGGACCACGCCTGGCCCGGAACGCGGATCAAGCTGGTGCTGAGCGGCTCGTACATCACGGCAATGAACCGGCTGGAGCAGGTGGACCAGCCCCTGTTCGGCCGCCGCACGGCCAAGCTTCTGCTGGGCGCCTTCGACTTCGCCGACGCCGCGCGGTTCATGCCTGGCTACGACGCGCGCGAGCAGATGGTGGCGTTCGGGCTGTTCGGGCACCTGCCGGGGAACCTCGCGATCCTCGACCCCGAACGCTCGCTGGCGGCGAACGTGGGCGAGGCCATGCTGAACCCGTCGGGGCGGCTGGCCGACGAAGCGCAGCACATGCTCGACGCCTTCACCGCCGACGCGCACGTCCACTACTCGATCATCGAGGCGATCGCCGGCGGCGAGCAGACGTGGGGAGGGATCACCAGCCGGATCGGACGCACCGGCGGGGCACTCCACCGCGCCCTGCTCTGGCTGGAGGAGATGCAGGTGATCGCGCGCGTGGTGCCGATGACGGAAAAGAACCCGCAGCGCTCCCGGCGCGCGGTGTACCGGATCGTGGACCCGTACGTCGCCTTCTGGCACCGCACCGTCGCCCGGCTGGTGAACGCGGGAAGCCTGGGGCTGGTGGAGCCCGAACGGCTGTGGGACGAGATGGTGCTGCCCACGCTGGACGACTACATGGGCGCCGTGTTCGAAGAGATCTGTCGCGACTTCGTCCGCCGCACCGACCGGCTGCCGTTCAGGCCGGTGCGCGTGGGTGAGTGGTGGGACGCCGGCTCGCAAAACCAGGTGGACGTGGTGGCGGTGGGAAGCAGGGGCGAGCTGCTGGCCGGCGAGTGCAAATGGGGGCGTGTGACGGGCGCGCACCTCCGCACCCTGCGCGAGCGCGCGCACCGGCTCGCCGCCGACCTGGGCGGGATCGAACACGTCCATACGGCCCTGTTCACCGGCCGCGGCGAGGCGGACCCGGAGGTCCAGGCCGAGGCGCAGGCGAGCAACACGCTGCTGTTCATGCCGGAAGACCTGCGCTGACCAGATCCGGGGAGGGTCGGGAGAACAACTACCAGATCTGGTACTACCAGATCTGGTAGTAATCAACTCCTGGCGATCGACCTCTACACCACCTCGTCGATGCTGCGCGGCCAGTCGTCTTTCAGCAGGCGGCTGAGCGAGCGGTCGGCCAGGAGGCGGCCGCCGGTCTGGCAGCGGGCGCAGTAGTTGGTCTCGTTGTCGGCGTAGCGGATGCGCTGCACGGGCGCGCCGCAGTCGGGGCACGGCTGGCCGAAGCGGCCGTGCACCGCCATCCCCTCGCGGAACGCCTTCACCTTCTCGGGAAAGCCGTCGCCGGCCTCGCGACGCAGGCGCTCGGTCCATTCGGCCAGCGTGTCGCGCACGGCCGCGTGCAGCCGCGCGACCTCCTCGTCATCCAGGTTGGTGGTGAGCTGCACGGGCGAGAGCCGCGCGCGGTGCAGGATCTCGTCCGACCAGGCGTTGCCGATGCCGCTGAACAGGCGCGGGTCGGTGAGCGAGCGCTTGAGGGTGTGCCGCTCGCGCAGCAGCGCCTCGCGGAACTCGTCGCCGCTCGCGGCCATCACGTCGATCCCGCCGCGGTCCATCTCCCGCAGCGCCGCCTCGCCGCGGACCAGGTGGATGGACGCGCGGCGCTTGCTCCCCGCCTCGGTCAGCGCCAGCGTCCCCGAGCCGAAGTCGAACGCGGCCAGCCCGATCTTCCCCGGGATCTTCGCGCCCGCGGCCAGCCAGCGGAACCGGCCGGCGACCATCAGGTGCACCACGATGAAGTCGCCGCCTTCCAGCTCCATCGCGATCCGCTTTCCCACGTTGCGCAGGCCCAGCACGCGCTTTCCCTCCAGCTCCGCCGGCCGCGGCTGCACGGTGCGCAGCACGAACGGGCTCGCCAGCCGGATGCCGAGCAGCGGCTCGCCGACGATCCGCCGCTCCAGCGCTTCGATGTAGACGGTGACCTCGGGGAGCTCGGGCATGGCGGAAGCTCGGTCGGGGGGCGCGGATGCGGGATGAGCAAAGTGTACAGCGCCGCCCTCGTCCGCGGAATGGCGGACGCGCCGGCGCCGTAACCTGGGGGCCGCGGCGCCCGTGCGCGCCGGACCTTGTCGTCTCGCTGCTGAGCGGCCGTCACGGGTGCGTTCGTGACGGCCGTGTGCGTTCCACCGGAGCGAAGGCGCGGGGATGCTACGCTCCGGTGGTCACCTCTTCGTAGGCCACGGTGAGTGGGTCGCGCGCGCCCGCCTGCCCGAACGGGCCCCACGCCTCGAACCCCGCGAGCGGCGCGCGCATCGCGAGGATCTCCTCGCGCGAGCGGCCCGCCACCACGTGCCGCTCGACGAACGCCAGCACGGCGCCGAGGTAGTCGCGAAACTGCAGCACCTCGGCCGAGCTCCCGGTGACCGGAAGCCCCTCCTTCGCGTGGCCGAAGATGTAGATGGTGTCGCGCGCGTGGGCGTTCACGACCTGCTCCAGCACGCGCATCCAGTTGCGCATCGAGGCGCCCGCCGCGCGGTCGACCACCGGGTGGCGCCGGTGGAAACCCAGGTCGCCCACGTGCACCACGTTCGCGCGCTCGAAGGTGATGACCGCGTCACCGCTGGTATGCGCACGCCCGTGGTGCCGCGCCACGATGCGCTCGTCGCCCACGTCGGCCGACCAGACGTGCGTGAAGGTCGTGTCCGGGTAGAGCGGCGCCGGCGGAGGCGGCTGCGTCTGCGGCTGTTGCGGGGGCGATTGCTGCGGCTGCTGCGCCTGCGGCTGCTGCGGCTGCTGGGGCGGCTGCGGCGCGCGCCGCATGTGCTGGTCGGCCATCCCATGCGCCACCACGCGCCGCGCCACACCGCGAAAGACGCCGTTGCCCGACGTGTGGTCGCCGTGATGGTGCGTGTTGAGCAGCACGTCCACTCCGCGGTTGCCCGACCGCTGCTGCAGCCCCGCGAGCAGCGCCCGCGCCTCGGCCGGGAACTGCGTGTCCACCACGGCCACGCCGCGGGCGTTCACCAGCCAGCCCACGGTGCCACCGCGCATCGTGAACGTGCCCACGTTGCGGCGCACCGGCGTGAACACCGCCTGCTGCGCCGCAAGCACCGGCCGCGACGCGAGCAGGTGAAGCGGCCGCCCGAGAACGGCGCCGGCGGCCAGGGCGGCGGAGGTGGCGAGGAAGTCGCGGCGGCTGGGGGGCATCGGCCACTCCTGAGTTGATTGGGTTCGTGGGTACGCGACCGCGTGCGAAGCCGCGCCGCGCGTCGCGTGCTGCCGGGAAGAATCGCTCGGCACGAACAGCGCCGCCACCGCGACGTCCGGGGCGTGGTTGCATCCGGGCGTGGTGGCGGCGTCTTACGCCCCGGATCCGCAGAGGCAGGTGCGGGATCGAGGCGGGGCGAAGATCTCACGCAGAGTCATCGGAGTCAGCAGAAACTGCTCTGTTTTTCCTGATGACTCTGCTGACTCTGCGTGATTCATCTCTCTTCCGTGATCCGGATCGATGCCTGGGGATCGGGTATCACGTTCCCCCGCGGCGTAGACCTCCTGTTTCGCACCGGCTCCCCGACGGGCAGGATTTCGACGCACTCGCGCGCAAGACGGAACGGAGTTCGCATGTGCCCGCCGCCGACGTGCCGGCCGCGACGGTGCCGACCCCGACGGGGCGCACTCTCGCACTTTCGTACCCTCGCACTTTCGCACTCCGAAGACCATGCAGGTGCTGATCCTGGGCGCCACGGGCGGAACCGGGCGCGAGCTGGTGAAGCAGGCGCTGGGGCACGGCCACTCCGTGCGCGTGATGGCACGCTCGCCCGACCGGGTGAAGATGGTGCACCCGCGGCTCGAGGTGCTGCAGGGCGACATCTCCGACACCACGGCGCTGACCGCCGCGCTCAAGGGGCAAGACGCCGTGCTCTCCGCGCTGGGGGTGAACGACCGCAACCCCAACACCATCCTCTCCGAAGGCGTGCGCAACCTGCTGACCGCCATGAAGCGGCAGAAGGTGAAGCGGCTGATCTTCATGTCGTCGCTCGGCGTGGGCGACAGCAAGGGGCAGCTGGGGCCGGTGTTCAACTGGGTGCTCCTCCCCGCGCTGCTGAAGAACATCTTCGCCGACAAGGAGCGGGCCGAGGAGGTGATCCGCGAGTCGAAGGTGGACTGGACCATCGTGCGCCCGGGCACGCTGAAGAACAAGCTGCTGACGGGGAAGTACCGCGCCGGCCCCGACGCGGCGAAGAAGCGGTGGATGCCGAAGATCGGCCGCGCCGACGTCGCGGACTTCATGCTCGACACGCTGGAGCACAACCGCTTCGTGCGCGAGACCCCCGCGATCTGCTACTGAGCGCGTCGGAACGCGGAGACACTGCCGGCGGCGTGACCAGATTCGAACATCGCGTTAGCTGAGTTAACGCGAGGGCCGTTCTCTCGGCGTCAGGTTCGCGAGAGAACAGCCCTCGTTTTCGACCTCCGCGGGGGCACACCGGCAGACCGGTCGAAAGGCAGCTCCTTTTCCAGCGAGCGCCGCCGTTGCGCGGCGCTCGTTTCGTTTTGATCTTGTAGTCTCTCTCCGTCGGCACCACGGGCACGCCCACCGCGCCTCGACCCATGTTCTTCCCGATCTACTACCTCCCGTCGCTGCTGATCCTGGCGGTGCAGGTGTTCTTCGCGGTGCACTGCATCCGCCGCGGCAACCCGGCGTGGCTGCTGCTGATCATCTTCGTGCCGCTGGTGGGCAGCCTGGTGTACTTCTTCGTGGAGTACCTCCCCGGGATGCGGGTGCGCGGCAGCATCGAGACCACCGCGCGCAAGGTGAAGGAGCGCCTCAACCCCGCCGCCGAGATCCAGCGGCTGCAAGATCAGGTGGCGCTCAGCAACAGCCTGAACAACCGCCTGGCGCTGGCCCGCGCCTACGTGCGCGCCGGGCGGACCGACGAGGCGATCGCCCTCTACCGCGACTCGCTGTCCGGGATCTATGCCGACGACCCGCTGGTGCTGGCCGAGCTGGCCTTCGCCTACCGCACCGCCGAGCAGACCGGCGAAGCGCGCGAAACGTTCGAGCGGGCGCGGGCGAACGCGACCACGCTGCGCGACGACCACCTGATCCTGAGCGCCACCATCTACGAGGACGCCGGCGACTACGAGGGCGCCCTGCGCGAGTACCAGGCGATCCTGTCGCGCCCCGTGATCGGCGACGAGGCGCGCTGCCGCTACGCGCTTCTGCTGAAGCACATGGGGCGCACCGCCGAGGCGAACGCGCTGTTCGACCAGATCGTCCGCCACGCCCGCCTGTCGCCCGGCCACTACCGCAAGGCGCAGAAGCAGTGGATCGAGATCGCGCGGAAGGAGCTGGAGGCGGGGGAGGCGGTGGCGAGGTAGACGACGGGCCGGGCGCACGCGATCTCGATGCGTCGATCCGCCGGGTGCCACCGCACCCCGTTCGGCGGCGGCGGCGCGAGGGTGTGAGCGCGGGAGCCGAGCCACCGCCGTACAGGTGCCGCGTCGTTCCCCACTCGTTGACGCGGGCGGACCGCGCTCGTATCTTGTGAATGATTTCACAAGCCTTGCGGGGGAGAACAGGGTTCCCGCCTCCGCGTTGAGCAGTGCGTTCCATGAAGAAGATCTCAGAGTCGGCGGTGCGCCGGCTTTCGCTGTATCTGCGCTTCCTGCAGGAGGCCGAGGCCGCGGGGAGCGACACCATCTCCAGCGGCGAGCTGGCGCGGCGCGGGGGCACCACCTCGGCGCAGGTGCGCAAGGACCTGTCGCTGTTCGGCAGCTTCGGCAAGCGCGGGATGGGGTACTCGGTGCCCGAGCTGCTGCGCGAGATCCGCCAGATCCTGGGGCTCACGCGTCCGTGGCTGGTGGCGGTGGTGGGCGCCGGCCGCCTGGGCTCGGCGCTCAGCAGCTTCCGCGACTTCCAGGCGCGCGGCTTCGAGATCCGCGCGGTGTTCGACAGCGACCCCGCCAAGATCGGCCAGAGCTGGGGCGGCCTGACCGTGCAGCCCGACGAGGAGATGGACGCCACGCTCCGCGAGCAGCGCGTGGACGTGGTGATCATCGCCGTCCCCGCCGAGGCCGCGCAGGGGGTGGTGGACCGCGTGGTGGCCGCCGGCGTGAAGGCGCTGCTGAACTTCGCCCCGGTGCGGCTGCGCGTGCCCCGCGGCGTCACGCTTCGCAACGTGGACGTGACGCTGGAGCTGGAAGGGCTCTCCTTCGCGCTGGCCAGCGCGAAGGGCTGACGCACCGCGCCCGGCGAGACGTCTCTCCCGCATCGATCGACCTCGCGCCACGGCCCGTTCGGGCGGTGGCGCTTTCTGCATTGCGTCTTCACCGTCACGGCCACCATTGCCGTGGCGCTTTCTGCATTGCGGTACGATGCAAACGGGTGGCGGAACCATGGGCCCGTGGTGATATTCGTCCGAATCCGTATCTCCCCTGGCCGATCGATCACCCTCGTCACGAGGAGCATTCCATGCGCAAGCTGAAGCTGGAACTTTCGGAGCTCGAAGTGACCTCGTTCGACACCGACCGCGTGCGGACGCCGCGGACCGGCACCGTGGCGGGGCTCGCGGCAGGCACCAGCCCCAAGCCCTCCTGCGACGCGAGCTGCTACGGCGGCGAGACGTGCGAGTACTACAGCTGTTATGCGAGCTGCCTGGACTCGTGCGGCGCCATGTGCCTCTCGGCGCCGGCCACCAACTGCGATTTCTGCTTCACCGGAGACCTTGCCCAGACCTGCTGACCTCCCGAGGCGGGCGAGTTCCAGCGGCTTCGCCGTCACCATGGGCTGACGCGGGAGCGCGGCCCACCGGAGCCGCGGGGGTGCCGCGACGGGGTCGATCGATTCGAAACTGCACCTGCCGGGTGGAGACCGCGCCGCCGGTCTGCGTGGAGCGACTCGAAACGCGCAGACGCGGCGAGCGCGTGAGGGATGCGTGCCCGGAGGGCCGGGACGCCGCCGCGCGCGCATCGAAGCCGCGGCTGGAGACGGTCTCCGGCGCGGCGGTGGCCCGGCGCGGTTGGGCACGGTGGTATCGTGCCCTACCGCGCGCGCAGCCCGGTTCGGCGCCCCGGCGCCGAACACGCCCGACCCGCCGTCAGCAGTTTCCGTGTCGTTGCAGCGCCCTTCGTGAACCTGCTCCGCGCCGGATTGCCGGGTCTCCTTCGGGCGGCTAGTTTTGGCGTACTATGCCGACCCTTCACGCACAGCCACAGACCGTACGCGTCACCTCCGAGATCGGGCCGCTCCGGATGGTGATCTGCCACACCCCGGGCTCCGAGCTGCTCGCGGTGACGCCGTCGAACCGCGAGCAGTTCCTGTACGACGACATCATCGACCTGGAGCAGGCACGGCGCGAGCACCAGCGCTTCCGCGCCATCCTGGCGCGTTTCTGCGACGTGCTCGACGTGCGCGACCTGCTGGCCGACATCGTGGACGAGCGCGAGGTGCGCGAGTTCCTGGTGCGGCGGGTGCTCGAGGTGGCGAGCAGCGAGCCGCTGGCCGCCGAGCTCTACGACATGCCCGGCGAGCAGCTGATCCGCCGCTTCATCGAAGGGGTGGAAGCGCCCACGGGGCCCATCTCGAAGCTCCTCCACAAGGTGAGCTACGAGCTGCCGCCGCTCCCCAACCTGTTCTTCACCCGCGACGCCGCCATGGTGGTGAACGACGCGGTGATCATCGGGGCGATGCGCTACGCCGTGCGGTGGACCGAGGAGCTGCTGATGAAGGCGCTCTTCCTGTACCACCCGGCGCTGCGCAACGCCGGCTTCATCTACGACGGCACCGAGGAGCACCGCAGCGACTACACCATCGAGGGCGGCGACGTGCTGATCCTGCGCCCCGACCTGGCCATGGTGGGCCTTTCGGAGCGCTCGTCGCCCGCGGCCATCGAGGGGCTGGTGGAGGGGCTGCGCGAGAAGGCGGGGATCCCGCACGTCCTCGTCGTCGTCCTTCCCGCGCAGAGCCCGGCGATCCACCTGGACATGATCATGACCATGGTCGACCGCGAGCAGTGCGTGGTGTATCCGCCGTACTTCTTCGGCCCGGCGCGCCTTCCCGTCCTGTACTACAAGCCGGACGCCAAGGGCGTGCGCGCCTACGACGACGTGTTCCAGGGCCTGAGGAAGGTGGACCTGCCGCTGGAGCCGATCTGGTGCGGCGGGCAGCACCCCACGCGGCAGGAGCGCGAGCAGTGGTCCAGCGGGTGCAACTTCGTGGCGGTGCGCCCCGGCGTGGTGCTGGGCTACACCCGCAACGAGGCCACCATGCGCGAGATGGAGCGCGAGGGCGGCTACCGGATCATCGACGCGATCGAGTTCCTGACCGGCGAGGTGGAGCTGGAAGACGGCGACCGGGCGGTGATCGCCTTCGAGGGCGCCGAGCTGGTGCGGGGCGGCGGCGGCGGCCGCTGCATGACCCTTCCCGTCTGCCGCGACGACATCTGGTGACGCAGTGACGCAGCTGGCTTTTCCGCTGGACAACGTCCGCTTCGAGCGGCAGGGCGGGCTCACCGACCGCGCCCTGGCGCTGCTGGGCGACGGCCCCGCGGCCACGGCCGAGGTGGCGCTGCGGGTGATGGGGATCACGCACGGCGGCGGCGCCGCGGCGGCCGCGGTGTTCGCGCTGCTGGGCACCGACCCGCGCTTCCGCGTGTCGCCCGACGGCGTGTGGTCGCTGGCGTCGGCCCCGCCGTCGCGCTCGATCTACGATCCCCTTCCCTACGGCGGCCCCGCCGCGGTCCGCGGCGACGAGCCCGACGACGCCCTGCCGGCGCCGGTGGCCGCGCCTCCCCCGCCGCCCACGCCCGCCATCCCCCTGCGCAGCCTGTGGGAAGAGGAGTGGGTGGTGGTCGACCTGGAGACCACGGGCGGCTCGCCCTACCGCGGCCACCGGGTGACCGAGGTGGCGGCGGTCTCGGTGTGTGGCGGGAGGATCACCGACACGTACTGCACGCTGGTGAACCCGCAGCGGCGCATCCCGGGGATGATCACCTCGCTCACCGGGATCAGCGAGGCGATGGTGGCCGCGGCGCCGCGCTTCAGCGAGGTGGCCGAGCAGGTGTCCGACGCGATCCGCGGGAAGGTGTTCGTGGCGCACAACGCGGGGTTCGACTGGCGCTTCATGTGCCACGAGATGCGGATGGCCACGGGGATGGAGCCGCGCGGGCGCCAGCTCTGCACCGTCCGCCTCGCGCGGAAGCTGTTGCCCGAGCTGCCGTCGCGCGGGCTCGACTCGCTGGCGCTGTACTTCGGGCTGCGCATCGAGAGCCGGCACCGGGCGCTGGACGACGCGGTGGCCACGGCCAGGCTGCTGATCCGCTTCATCGAGATGCTGGAAGAGCGCGGCGCCACCGACTGGAACGAGATGCAGTCGATTCTGCGCAAGCGGGCGCAGCGGAAGAAGCGGACGAAGAGCCCCCGGTCGATGGAGTCGGCGTGACGGCGGCGGTGGAACGGGTGCTGGCAACCGACACGCTGGTGCGCACGCGCACGCTGGGGGGCCTGCGCATCCACGCGCTCGAGAGCGGGCTGCAGCGGCTCGACGGCGGCGCGATGTTCGGCGTGGTGCCCAAGCCGCTGTGGGAGCGGCGCATCCCGGCCGACGAGCGCAACCGCATCCCCCTCGCCCTGCGCTGCCTGCTGGTGGAGACGCCCGGCGCGCTGGTGCTGATCGAGACGGGGCTGGGGAACAAGGAGAACGAGAAGTTCCTGGACATCTACGGCGTGGACAACGCGCCGCGGGATGCCCGCTTCCCCGACCGGCTGCACGAGGCGATCGCCGCCGCAGGCTTCTCGGCCGATGACGTCGACGTGGTGATCGACACGCACCTGCACTTCGACCACGCGGGAGGAAACACCTTCCGCGACGCCGAGGGCCAGGTGCATCCGTCGTTCCCCAACGCCACGTACCACGTGCAGCGCGGCGAGTGGGAGTGGGCGCAGCGCGCCAACGAGCGCACCTCGGCCAGCTACCTGCCGCACAACTACCAGCCGGTGATGGACGCGGGGCTGATGACGCTGGTGGACGGCGACGTGGAGATCGTACCCGGCGTTTCGGTGTACCGGACGCCGGGCCACTGCCCGCACCACCAGTCGGTGCTGGTGACGTCCGAGGGGCAGACGGCGTGCTTCCTGGCGGACGTGGTACCCACGATGGCCCATCTCCCGCTTCCGTGGATCATGGGCTACGACGTGGAGCCGCTGGTGACGCTGGAAAGCAAGCGCGCCCTCCTCCGCCGCGCGGTGGACGAGCGCTGGCTCCTCGTCTCCACCCACGACCCGTTCACCCCGTGGGGCTACGCGGCGGCGGATGGAAAGAACGTGCGGCTGGAAGAGGTGGAGTCGGAGTCGTAAGACCCCGCGTCGTAGTGGGATGACGGGCCGGGTGCCGGCCGCGGCGGGCCCCCTCCCCCGCTCCGTGGAGGAGGGGGAGCACAAAGTGCGTGGGGGGAAACGCGGTGCTGTTCCACCCCTCCCGCGCAGCGGGAGGGGCGAGCGCTCCCAGGCGCGGGGGGGGGCCCCCGCGGGCCCAAGGGAACGCTCCTGAAGTCGGGGCGTCTGGAGCAACCGGTTCGAGAAGCTGTTGGAACGCAGGCACATCAATCAACCACTCTGGAAGGCTGAGATGATCGATATCGCACGCGACCCCCGCACCACGCCCGTGATCGTGAGCGCGGTGCGCACGCCCATCGGCCGGTTCCTGGGCGCGCTGTCCGCCCTCTCCGCGCCCGACCTGGGCGCCGCCGCCATCCGCGAGGCGGTGAGCCGCTCGGGGGTGAACCCCGAAGACGTGGCCGAGCTGATCATGGGCAACGTGGTGCAGGGCGGCGTGGGCCAGGCCCCCGCGCGCCAGGCCGGGATCAAGGCCGGGCTGCCGCCCACCGTCAGCGCGCTCACCATCAACAAGGTGTGCGGCTCGGGGCTCAAGGCGGTGATGCTGGCCGCGCAGTCGATCCGCGCGGGCGACAACCAGGTGGTGGTGGCCGGCGGGCAGGAGAGCATGTCCAACGCGCCGCACTACCTGTACGGCTACCGCAACGGCGTGAAGTTCGGCGACCAGACGGTGGTGGACGGGCTGATCCGCGACGGCCTGTGGTGCTCGTTCTGCGAGGTGCACATGGGCGGCCATGCCGAGTACACCGCCAAGAAGGCCGGCGTCACCCGCCAGATGGCCGACGAGTTCTCCGTCGCCAGCCATCGCAAGGCCGTGGAGGCGATCAAGGGCGGGAAGTTCAAGAACGAGATCGTCTCGGTGGAGATCCCCGGAAAGAAGGGCTCGACCATCGTCGACACCGACGAGAACCCGCGGGAGGACACCTCGCTCGACACTCTGGGCAAGCTGCGCCCCGCGTTCACGAAGGACGCGCCCAAGGACGTGACCGACCCGGTGGTGACCGCCGGCAACGCCAGCTCGATGAACGACGGCGCGAGTGCCGTAGTGGTGGTGAGCGAGGAGTACGCGCGGGCCAACGGGCTCACCATCCTCGCCCGCATCACCGCCTACAGCACCGGCGCGGTGGAGCCGCAGGAGCTGTTCTTCGCCCCGATCCAGGCGGTGAAGAACCTGATGAAGAAGAGCGGCATCCAGATCGGCAACTACGACCTGATCGAGGCCAACGAGGCCTTCGCCGTGCAGGCGCTGGCCGACGGCGCCGGGCTGGAGTGGGACTGGGACCGCGTGAACGTGAACGGCGGCGCCGTGGCGCTGGGCCACCCGATCGGCGCGTCGGGCGCGCGGGTGCTGACCACGCTGGTGCACGCGCTGCACGACCGCGACAAGGAGACCGGCCTGGCCACGCTGTGCCTGGGCGGCGGCGACGCCGTGGCGCTCAGCGTCGAGCGGGTCTGACCGGCCGACCCAAGCGCCGCCCGGCCGGAACGCCGGGCGGCGCTGTCGTTTTTCTGAACCGCGGTCTGATCCAGACGCCGCCTCCGTCACGCACGAATGGCTGGAATGAGCTCCGACGCCCCCGTCCAGAACCTCCCGCCCTGGCTGGTCCGCGCCTTCTACGGCCGGTACGGCGTGCGCAGCGGGTGGCGGATCGCGCTGTGGACGGGGACGTTCGTCTTCGTGTTCGCGTCGCTGATGCTGCTGCTGAACGCGGCGGGGGTGCCCCAGGGGCTCGAGGCGGTCACGTCGGCGGAGCTGGTCGCGGCACTGGTGGCGGGATGGGGGACGCTGGCCGTGCTGGACCGTCGTCCTCTGGGCGCGCTGGGATACCCGGCGGACCGCGCCGCGCCGCGCGATACGGGGCTCGGCTTCGCGCTGGGCGGCGGCGCCATCGCGCTGGCGGCGGTGGTGCTTACGGTGGCTGGAACCGTGCGATGGGTTGCCGACAGCGGCACGTGGCCCGAATATGTCGCCGCTCTCGCCCGGGCACTGCTCCTGTTCACCGTGGCGGCCGCGGCCGAAGAGGCGATGTTCCGCGGATACGCCTTCCAGGCTCTGGTGCAGGGGATCGGCGCCTGGCCGGCAGTGCTGGCCTCGTCGGCGCTGTTCGCGGTGGCGCACCTGGGCAACCCGAACGTCGACGCCGTGGGGCTGGCCAACATCTTTTTGGCCGGCGTGATGCTGGGGTGGGCGTACCTGCGCACCCGCTCGCTCTGGTTTGCCACCGGGGTGCATGTGGGGTGGAACTGGACCATGTCGGCGCTGCTCGACTTTCCCGTGAGCGGGCTGGTGCGCGACACGCCGCTCTACGACGTGGCCGCGGTGGGCCCGCGCTGGATGACCGGCGGCAGCTTCGGCCCCGAGGCCGGGGTCCCGGGGACGGTGGTGATCGTCCTCCTCCTGGTGCTCTTCCTGTGGGCGCCGTGGGTGCGCGAGTCGGCCACCATGCGCGGGCTGCGGCCGCTGGTGGATGACCGGCTGGGGGAGGGCCGGTGAAGCGGCGCGGCCTGGTGTTCTGGGCGAGCGCGCCCGGCGTGGCGCTGGGGTTCGCGCTGCTGGTGCCGGTGCTCTTCCCCTTCCGCGCCCTGGGGCTGGACCCGGCGGCCGACCGGGCGCGGATCTGGCTGCTCACCGTGTTCTGCACGGGGGTGATGGCGCTCCTCTTCGGCGCCAGCGGCGCGCTGGGCGGGCGCTTCCTGGGGGTGCGCGACGTGTACTTCGCCTCAGGCGTCCGCGAGGCGGTGGACCGCCACCGCGAGGCCGGCAAGGCGCTCAAGGCGCAGGGGTGGATGAACGCGGGCGTGTGGACGATCGCCTTCGGCGCGAGCCTGATCGCGGTCTACTTCATCCTGTCGGTGGCACTGAACTGAACTCAGGCTTGGAAGGAATATCGGGATGGCGGAGATCCGGAAGGTGGCGGTGATCGGCGCGGGGACGATGGGGAACGGCATCGTGCACGTGTTCGCCCAGAACGGCTACGACGTGACGATGGTGGACGTGAGCGCGCCGGCGCTGGAGGCCGCGCGCAAGACCATCACCGGCAACTTCGACCGGCAGATCAAGAAGGGCGCGGCCACCGAGGCCGACCGCGACGCCGCGTTGGGCCGCATCCGCACCGCCACCGAGCTGTCGGAGGGGGTGAAGGACGCCGACCTGGTGGTGGAGGCGGCGACCGAGAACACCGAGCTCAAGTTCCGCATCTTCGAGCAGATCGACGCGGCGGCGCCGGCGCACGCCATCCTGGCCAGCAACACCTCGTCGATCTCGATCACCGAGATCGCGGCGAAGACGAAGCGCCCCGGGCAGGTGATCGGGATGCACTTCATGAATCCCGTCCCCGTGATGAAGCTGGTGGAGATCATCCGCGGGCTGGCCACCTCGGACGAGACGACGGCCACGATCGTGGCGGTGTCGGAGGGGCTGGGGAAGACGGTGGCCGAGGCGCAGGACTACCCCGGCTTCGTCTCCAACCGCATCCTGATGCCGATGATCAACGAGGCCGTGTTCTGCCTGATGGAGGGCGTGGCCACCCGCGAGGCGATCGACACGGTGATGAAGCTGGGGATGAACCACCCGATGGGCCCGCTGGCGCTGGCCGACCTGATCGGGCTGGACACCTGCCTGGCGATCATGGAGGTGCTGCACCGCGGCCTGGGCGACGACAAGTACCGCCCCTGCCCGCTGCTGCGGAAGTACGTCGCCAGCGGCAAGCTGGGCCGCAAGACCGGCGAGGGCTTCTACAGCTACGCGGCCTGAGCCGTGGCCGAGAAGCTGCGCGAGGCCGCCGCGCTGTTCGCGAAGCTCTCGCGCGACGCCGGCCGCGAGCTGACCTACGACCAGGCCGGCGTGGAGTGGGCCAGCCAGTACGTGGAGGCCGTGCGCCCGGTGAAGACCGAAGACCAGCTTCGCGTGCACACCGCGCTGGTGGGCGCCTACCTGGGCGAGGCGCTGCTGGCGCAGCACGGCGGCGCCTGGGTCGACGACGAGGGCGAGTGGGCGGTGGAGCTCGCCGACGGCACCCGTCTGCACCCCTTCCGCGCCACCATGGCGCACCTGCAGGAGGGGAGCGCGCGCTCGATCTCGGCGCTCTTCCGCGCCGTCGGGGGGAACGGGGGAGAGGGGACGGAGGACGGAAGGACGGCAGATCCGTCCGCCGAGCCCGACGTCACCCCGGTGCACGAGGCGGCGCGGCGCTTCGCCGAGGTGATCGCCGCCAACTCGGGCCCGGCGGAGTACGGCGACGAGATGATCGTGTTCGTCGACCAGTTCGTGGAAGGCACCCGGCCGGTCGACCCCGAGCTGCTCGACCAGTACGTCACGCTGATCGGCGCGGTGCTGGGCGAGTCGATCATCGCCACCTTCGGCGGTGCGTGGACGGCCACGGAGGAGGGGTGGGCGGTGCGCTTCGACGAGCGGAGCCAGGTGCTCCCCTTCGAGCGGGCACGCAAGCACCTGAACGACGGGGCCGACGAGTCGGTGCTGACCCTGTTCCGCTCGATCCCGCTGGTGTTCGAGCAGGCGCTGCGGCGGCGCGAAGAGCAGGAGTGATGCGGGATGCGGCAGTCGACGGGCAGTCGGTCCCGGGATCGCCGTTGTCGTCATCCTGAGCGCGACCACGCCGCGCCGAGGCCGCGATAACGGTTGCAGCGCGAAGGATCTATCACGTCCGATGCGCTACCGGCCGCCCTTTCGCGCCGACGGGCCACAGATCCTTCGGCCTGCGAAGGATCAGCCATGCCGCGATGATCGGGTGGTCGGCCTCAGGATGAGGTGAGACGAGTTGCGTGCATGTTGCACAGCCATTCCGCCACAGCAGGAGTGACGGGCGTTCGAGAGGCATCCTTGGGTCCGCGCGGCGAGGGCGGCGCGGATTTGTTCAGTGATTGGGCGAAATGAACCCGGAACAGCAGCAGATCCGCGACCTGGCGCGCGAGTTCGCCGAGAACGACATCCGGCCCCACGCCGACGGGTGGGACCGCGAGAGCGCGTTCCCCCGCGAGGTGATCGACAAGCTGGGCGAGCTGGGCTTCCTGGGGATGCTGATCCCCGAAGAGTGGGACGGCCTGGGGCTCGACACGCTCAGCTACCTGGTGGCGCTGGAAGAGATCGCCCGCGGCGATGCCAGCGTGGCGGTGGCGATGAGCGTGCACAACTCGCTCCCCACCCAGATGATCCTGGCGCACGGCAGCGACGAGCAGAAGGAGCAGTGGCTGCGCCCGATGGCGCGCGGCGAGATGCTGGGCGCCTTCTCGCTGAGCGAGCCCGACTCGGGCTCCGACGCGGCGGCCATGCAGGCGCAGGCGCGCCGGACCGACGGCGGCTGGGTGCTGAACGGCGCGAAGGCGTGGGTCACCAACGGCGGCTTCGGCGACGTGGTGGTGGCCATGGCGCGCACCGACCAGCCGTCGAACCGCCGCGGCTCGCGCGGGATCGGCGCCTTCATCATCCCGACGGACACGCAGGGCTACGTGGTCGGGAAGAAGGAAGACAAGATGGGGCAGCGCGCCAGCGAGACGGTGGGCGTGGCCTTCGAGGAGATGTTCGTCCCCGACGCGCAGGTGCTGGGCGACCCCTCGTCGGGCTTCATCTACGCCATGCAGGGGCTGAACGGCGGGCGGATGGGGATCGCCGCGCTGGCGGTGGGGATCGCGCAGGCGGCGCTCGAGCACTCGATCGCCTACGCGGGCGAGCGGCGCCAGTTCGGCAAGGCGATCAAGGACTTCCAGGGGATGCAGTTCAAGCTGGCCGACATGGCCACGCGGGTGGAGGCTGCCCGCGGGCTGCTGCACCGCGCCGCGATCGTGCGCGAGTCGGGCGAGAAGGTGTCGTCCATCGCCAGCATGGCCAAGCTGTTCGCCAGCGAGGCGGCGATGTACGTGACCACCGAGGCGATCCAGGTGTTCGGCGGCTACGGCTACATGAAGGAGTACCCGGTGGAGAAGCTGTTCCGCGACGCCAAGGTCACCGAGATCTACGAGGGGACCAGCGAGATCCAGCGCACGGTGATCGCGCGCGAGCTGTACCGGTAGTTCACGACCGGCTCGGCGGCGCCGGACCCAGGACCGTCAAGACAACCGAAGCGGCACCGCCGGCCACGGCCGGCACCTGCGAAAACATCGAAGATGGAACGGGCATGGAACTGTTCGACCTGATTTCTCAGCACGAGCACGAGCAGGTGGTGTTCTGCCACGAGCCGTCGTGCGGCTACAAGGGGATCATCGCGATCCACAACACCGTGCTGGGGCCGGCGCTGGGCGGCACGCGCTTCTGGAAGTACGGGAGCGACGAGGAGGCCTTCATCGACGCGCTGCGGCTGTCGCGCGGGATGACGTACAAGGCGGCCGTGGCGGGGCTGAACCTGGGCGGCGGGAAGAGCGTGATCATCGGCGACCCGCGCAGCTCCAACCGCGAGGGGATCTTCCGCGCGCACGGGCGCTTCGTGGAAAGCCTGAAGGGGCGCTACATCACCGCCGAAGACGTGAACACCTCGCCCGACGACATGGAGTACTGCGCGATGGAGACGCAGCACGTCACGGGCCTCCCCGGCACCTCGGGCGACCCCAGCCCGGTGACGGCCTACGGCGTGTACCAGGGGATCAAGGCCGCGGCGAAGCACCGCTACGGCAGCGACGACGTGAGCGGGAAGACGGTGACGGTGCAGGGCGTGGGGCACGTGGGCTACTACCTGTGCCAGTACCTGTCGGGCGACGGGGCGCAGCTGGTGGTGACCGACATCGACCCCGAGAAGATCCAGCGCGTGGTGCGCGACTTCGGCGCCCAAGCCGTGGGCCCCGACGAGATCTACTCGGTGCAGGCCGACGTGTACGCCCCCAGCGCGCTGGGCGCCACGGTGAACGACCAGACGCTGGAGCTCCTGAAGGTGGACATCGTGGCCGGCGCCGCGAACAACGTCCTCGCCGAGGAGCGCCACGGCGACGAGCTGCACCGCCGCGGGATCCTGTACGCCCCCGACTACGTGATCAACGCGGGCGGGCTGATCAACGTGTGCGGCGAGCTGAACGGCTGGGCGCCCGAGCGCTCGATGCGCAAGGCGGGCGACATCTACAACACCCTGCTGCGCCTGTTCGAGCTGAGCGCCGCCGAGGGGATCCCCACCTACCAGGCCGCCGACCGCCTGGCCGAGGACCGCATCGCCAGCGTGGGGAAGATCCAGCGGACGTGGGTGTGAACGACGGTGCCAGGTGCCAGGTGCCAGGTGCTGAGAAAGAGCGCGGGCCGCCGATCGGGCGGCCCGCGCTTCGTTCGATGTGGGTAGGGTGTCGCGGGAATTTGCGAGTGAACTCGCCGCTACAACGGCACACAGTCCGCCTTCGCGGACTTCAACAGCAAGATAACGAAGCGCCTCCCCCGGACCAATCCAGAGGAGGCGCTTCGGAATCTCCACTCAGCACTCAGCACTCAGCACCTAGCACCTAGTAGTCTGCCACAAAAGTCTTGATGTATACAGAGTAAACAGTCAAGATATGGGAACCCGAACACGGAGGGGTCCCATGCCGAAGAAGCTCTATGTGGTTGACCTAACCCCCGAGGAGCGCGCGGAACTTCTCGGCAGG
>DASWMA010000598.1:0-12885 GCA_036399995.1 Longimicrobium sp.
CGGGCGGCTGAAGCCGCAAGCTAGAACGGCACGAAGCCTCGCAAACTGCGCGAGGCTGGTCGGCGCGGTGGATGGTTGGTGCCGCGTCGGCAGGATCGTGAAGGGCGGCACGATGCCGGCGATGAAGCACGACCGGCGACGCCGCAGTCCGCGAAGGCGGACTTCCCGAAGTTCCAGCCGCCGGTTTCAACCGGCGGCGAATGGCGGCGACCCGTGGCGAACCGCGGCGGCCGGCACCGGCGGCCAGCAACGAAGCCTCCCAAACCGCGCGAGGCTGGTCGGTGCATGCCGCAGCGTCGGCGCGGCGGGCGAGGGATCGCACCGGGCGGCTGAAGCCGCAAGCTAGAATGGCACGAAGCCTCGCAAACTGCGCGAGGCTGGTCGGCGTGGTGGATGGTTGGTGCCGCGTCGGCAGGATCGTGAAGGGCGGCACGATGCCGGCGATGAAGCACGATCGGCGACGCCGCAGTCCGCGAAGGCGGACTTCCCGAAGTTCCAGCCGCCGGTTTCAACCGGCGGCGACGATCGAGGTTCCTTCTTCCTCCATCCTCGACTCGGGATGAAAGGGGACGAGTTCCGCAGGTTTCCGACGTCCGCACCTTCCGCCTCTTCAATTCCCGCCCCAGCCGGCTGATGGAATCCCCCCGCATCCACGGCGCTGACACGGCGCACGCTCCGCTCGACCGCGCGGTGGACGTGCGCCTCGGCGAAGAGCTGGACGCCGCCGCGCTCGCGGACTATCTCCGCGCGCACCTTCCGAAGGTCACCGTCGGGGAGATCGGGGTCCGCCAGTTCCCGCGCGGCTTCTCGAACCTGACCTACCTGGTGACGGCGGGCGGGCGCGAGATGGTGCTGCGGCGGCCGCCGTTCGGCGCGCAGGTGCGCGGCGGGCACGACGTGGTGCGCGAGCACCGCATCCTGGCCGCGCTGCACCCGGTGTATCCCCGCGTGCCCCGCCCGCTGCTGTGCTGCGCCGACCCGGCGGTGCTGGGCGCGCCCTTCTACCTGATGGAGCGGGTGCAGGGGGTGGTGCTGCGCGATCGTCCCCCCGCCGGCGTCACGCTCGACGAGGCCACCATGCGCGGCATCTGCCTGGCCACGGGGGACACGCTGGCCGGGCTGCCCGCCGTGGACTGGCGCGCGGCGGGGCTGGAGGGGATCGGGCGGCCGGAGGGATACGCGGAGCGGCAGGTGCGCGGGTGGACCGGGCGCTGGCAGGCCGCCCGCACCGACGACGTCCCCGAGATGGACCAGGCCGCCGCCTGGCTGGCCGCGAACCTCCCCGCCGAAGGCGAGCCGGCCATCATCCACAACGACTACAAGTACGACAACGTGGTGCTCGACCCGGCCGACCTCACCCAGGTGCGGGCCGTGCTCGACTGGGAGATGGCCACGCTGGGCGACCCGCTGATGGACCTGGGCACCACCCTGGCCTACTGGGCCGGGCCCGGCGATCCCCCCGAGCTGAAGACCTTCGGCGTCACTCACCTCCCCGGCAACCTGGACCGACGCCAGGTGGCGGAGCGGTACGCGGAAAAGACAGGCCGCGACGTGGGCGGGATCCTCTTCCACTACGTATACGGGTTGTTCAAGGTGGGTGTGATCGTACAGCAGATCTACGCCCGCTACCGCGCGGGAAAGACGCAGGACCCGCGCTTCGCCGGCCTGATCCACGTGCTCCGCGCCGCCGCGCGCACCGCCACGGGCGCCATCGGCCGCGGCGACATCGCCGGCCGCTGACCCCCGGCGGCACGATCCAGCTCCATCGATCTTCATCCATCCCACTCATCCCCATCCCGAAAGGCCCTCCCGATGACCGCTACGCCCGCCCCCCAGACCCCCGGCGTCTACGTCGGCGAGCTGTCCGCGTTTCCGCCGTCCGTCGTCGGAGTGGCGACCACCCTCCCCTGCTTCGTGGGCTACACCGAAAGCGCCAGCGTCAACGGCAAGCCGGTGTGGCTACAGCCCGTCGCAATCGGCTCGCTAGCCCAGTTCGAGGAGGTGTTCGGCAGGGCGTTCCAGGCGCGGTACGCCATCACCGAGGTCCCGGCGGGCGAGGCGGAGCACGCCCACTTCAAGGTGTGGGACCCCACCGGCAGCCCGCCCGCGTTCCGGTTCTACCGGCTCGACGTGACCAGCAGCTTCACGCTGTACAACAGCATGCGGCTGTTCTACGCCAACGGGGGCCGCAACTGCTTCGTGGTGTCGGCGGGCCCGTACCAGAAGGACGGCGAGCCCACCCCCGTTGCGAAGGACGACCTGCTGGCCGGGTTGAAGGCGGCCGGCGAGCAGGTGGGGCCCTCGATGCTGGTGGTTCCCGACGCCGTGCTGCTGCCGGGCGACGCGGGCGGCCGTCCGTGGGAGTCGGCCGCCTTCGCCGAGGTGGTGCAGGCGATGCTGAGCCAGTGCGATTCGCGGGGCGACCGGGTGGCGATCCTGGACGTGTACGGCACCGGGTGCCTGACCCCGCCCGCGCAGGACGGCGCCACGCTCGACGCGGTGATCGGGCGGTTCCGCCAGGACGTGGCGGACCGGGGGCTGAGCTACGGCATGGCGTACTTCCCGTTCCTGGAAGCCACCGTGGTGGCGCCCGGCGAGGTGGACTTCACCAACTTCGAGAAGGCGCCGCGGGGTACGGCCGGTGTGGAGCAGCTGCAGCAGATCCTGTCGTGGGAGAACCGGAACCTGTATGGCGACCCCGCCGCCCCGGCGAACGCGCGCGCGGCGGCGGTGCAGGCGAACATCGATGTGATGTCCACCATCTTCCCCGCCGACCGCGCCGGGGTGCGTACGCTGAACAGCGCGCTGGCCGCCGACCTGCCGCTGCTGGCGGAGATCGAGGGGCTGGTGGCCCGCGGCGAGAACGTGCTGCCGCCCAGCGCGGCCATGGCGGCGTGATGACGTACGTGGACGAGACGCGCGGGGTGTGGAACGCCCCGGCCAACGTCTCCCTCCGGTCGGTGGCGGGCCCCACCGTGCCGCTGGACGGAAACCAGCAGGCGGAGCTGAACATGCCGGTCGACGGCAAGGCGGTCGACGCGCTGCGCGAGTTCCCCGGGCGCGGCACGGTGGTGTGGGGCGCGCGCACGCTCGACGGCAACAGCCCCGATTACCGCTACATCCAGGTGCGCCGCACGCTGATCTACATCGAGCAGTCGATCAAGAACGCGCTGGCCCAGTTCGCCTTCGCGCCCAACACCGGGCAGACCTGGACCAGCGTGGTCTCGATGGTCTCCAGCTTCCTGCAGCAGCTGTGGAGCCAGGGCGGGCTGATGGGCGCCACCGCGCAGGAGGCGTTCAGCGTGGAGTGCGGGCTGGGGAGCACCATGACGGGGAAGGACATCCTCGATGGCTGGATGATCGTGCAGATCACCGTGCAGATGATCCGCCCGGCCGAGTTCACCGAGCTCACCTTCAAGCAGAAGATGGAAGGCGTGGGCTGACGCGGCCCGGGTGGCGCGTCGCCGCCTCCCCGGCGACCGCACCACGCGGGGGATCGAGAAACTCCCCCTGGCGGGGGGCTCCGATTGAAACCACCGTTGCAAAACAATATGTTTCAGCGGCCGGTGAACGCCGGCCGCCATCTTCCCCACGATCACGGGTTCCCGAACCCGGTTCCTGCCGTGTCCAGAGATCCATCCCCATGAAATACGCAGCTACCCTGGGCGCCGCGGCCGTGGCGCTCATGCTGGGCGCCCCCACCACGCAGGCGCAGCAGACGCAGCCGACGGATTCCGCAGTGGTCGCTACCGCCGCGCCGGCCGCCGATTCGGCGCAGCAGAACACCCGCCGCCCGCGCAGGAACCCGCGCGTGCTGACCGCGGAAGACATCACCCGGACCGGCGCGACCAATGCGTTCGACGTGGTCAGCCGCGTGCGCTCGCGCTGGCTGCACGACCGCGGGCCGGGCGAGAAGGACGACGCCGGCCCGGTGCTGCTGCAGGTGTACCGCAACGGGCAGCTCGTGGGGGGCGCCGACGCGCTGCGGCAGATCGCGGCGGGCGACATCCAGACCATGGAATGGGTCGACCCGATCACCGCACGCGCGCGCTACGGCCCCCGGGCCGGCCACGGCGTGATCCTGGTCACCGACAAGCCCTGACCCAGTGGCTCATGGTGACCTTCAAGACGGGCGGGGGAATTGACCCGCTCGCCGGATTGCACCAGCTTTGGAGAGCGGCCGTACGGCTGCCTGAACCTGATCGAACCGAGACGATGATGACCACGTACGCCGGCGCCCGCCGATTTACCTGCCCCCGCACCCCAGCCGGGATGTGGAGGGCGATCGCGCGCGTGCCGTAGTCTCGCGGTTTTCCTCTCTGGTGTGAGCCCAACGGGCCACGCCCCCCGGCAGCGGTGCCGGGGGGCGTTTTCGTTTGCCCGTGCCCGGCGGATCCGCCGCCGGGCCGCTCACGCTCGATACCGGACGAGGAAGACCATGACACTCTCGATGATCTCGCCGCAGGCGCTCGAGCGCGCCCTGGCGCTCCGCGACCTGAGCGACCCCGCGCAGGGCCCGCATGCCCTGCAACTGCTGGTGGAGCGCATCACCGGCGCGCTGGCGGCCCGCTGGGGGTGCGAGCTGCGCGTCCACCGCGCGCACCCGGTGGTCACGACGGATGACAACTACGACCGGCTCCACATCGGCGCCGACGCGGTCACGCGCGACGCCCGCTACACGCGCTATGTGGCGCCCGGCCGGGTGCTGCGCACGCACACCACCGCCATGATCCCGCCGCTGCTGCGCGAGACCGCCGCCGAGCCGCCGGGCGACGTGCTGCTGGCCTGCCCGGGGCTGGCGTATCGCCGCGACCAGATCGACCGGCTCCACACCGGCGAGCCGCACCAGATGGACCTGTGGCGCATCGCCGCGCGGCCGCTGGGGAGGCGCGAGCTGCTGGAGATTGTGGAGACGCTGGTGGATGCGCTGGCCCCCGGCGCGGCGTACCGCCTGAACCCCTCACCGCACCCGTACACGGAGGGTGGCATCGAGGTGGAGGTGGAGTGGGAGGGGAGCTGGGTGGAGGTCGGCGAGTGCGGCCTGGCGCTCCCCGCCATCCTGCGCGAGTGCGGACTTCCCGAGGGGTGGAGCGGGCTGGCGATGGGGGTGGGGCTCGACCGGCTGCTGATGCGGGCGAAGGGGATCCCCGACATCCGCCTGCTGCGCGCCGAAGACCCGCGCATCGCCGCGCAGATGCACGACCTGGCGCCGTACCGGGCGGTGTCGCACCAGCCGCCGGTGCGCCGCGACCTGTCGGTGGCGCTGCCGGAAGAGACCACGCCCGAAGAGGTGGGCGACCGCGTGCGCACCGCCCTCGGCCCGCGCGCCGACAGCCTGGAGGCGGTGGAGGTGCTCTCCGAGACGCCGCACGACCAGCTGCCACCCGCCGCGCGCGGGCGCATCGGCCTGCGCCCGGGGCAGAAGAACGTGCTGGTGCGCGTGGTGATCCGCGACCTGAGCCGCACCCTGACCAGCGAACAGGCTAACGAGCTGCGCGATGACGTCTACGCCGCGCTGCACCAGGGCGACGCGTGGCAGTGGGCGTCGGCAGGGCGCGGCGGCGGCGCCGTCACGTCGTCGCCAGCCCCCACCGGCTGACGCGACGACGACATCGCCGACGCGAAAGGGGCCGCGTCCAAGGTCGGACGCGGCCCCTCACGTTGTGATGTCTCTCGCTTGCTACCGCACAGCGATTCTCGCTCTTGGGCTGGTGGCGGGCGCCACCTCCCGCGGGTTGCGCCGGCAGAGGAGGTAGGCGGAAAGGCCGCCGCCCAGGAAGCCGAAGAGGTGCCCCTGCCACGAGATCCCCGCCTGCCCCGGCAGCACGCCGAACAGCAGCCCGCCGTAGAGGGCGCCGATCAGCAGCGAAAGGAGAATTGCCCCCACGCTGCGGCGGAAGTAGCCGCGCAGCAGGAGGAAGCCGAAGTAGCCGAACACCACGCCGCTGGCGCCCACGTGCACCGAGCCCGGCGCGCCCGTCAGCCACGTCCCGAACCCGCCGACCAGCATCGCCAGCAGCGAGACCACCACGAAGTCGCGCACGTTGTGCAGCAGGATCAGCCACCCCAGCACCAGGAACGGGAGGGTGTTGGCCATCAGGTGCGCGAAGCCGCCGTGCAGGAACGGCGCGAGCAGGATCCCCAGCAACCCCGCCGTCTCCCGCGGGCGGATGCCCAGGCGGACGAGCACGTTGAACGCCACCGAGTTCACCAGCTGCAGCACCCACATCACCGCCAGCGGGAGAAACAGGAGCCAGCCGTGCAGCTTCAGCTCGCGCTTGATCTTCTTCCAGTCCTCCGCCATTCCGCTCTCCCGCTAAGGGCAATGCGGCGCGATATGGATCGCAGCCATTGTAGTAAGCCCAAGGGCACGACAGTGCTTCTAACCTTCGGTGTTTTCCTCGCTGGGTGGATCGGGTAATTCGATCTCATCAGGTGTGAAAACGCTGCCAACATTTGTGATCGGAAGTACGATCGATGGGAGGTTGGCTCGAATCGCAGCCGATGCGAGAGCCTCGCGCACAAAGGGATAGATCGCAAGCGGTGCTATCCGCGCGGCGAATTGTCTGAATGCAGTTTCTGGCTCACTCGCTTCGGAGGAGTCAGGGTCCAATTCGGCGGTCATGCGAAACACGGCCGATGCAGTAAGCCCTTCAATCCCAACCACATGCAAGCCGAATCCAACGCCCATGGCTAAGCGGTTGAATCGAGACAGGTTCAGGACGTATTCCACCTGCATCGGCGCTTCCTGTTGTTCGAGGGTCGCTCGCGATCCCTCCCAGTCGAAATGGAGCGAAGCTAAGGCTGGTGCGGTTATCCGCACGCCTTCGCCCCAACGTTTGGGATTAGACTCGGTCATCGCGTCACGCATTGAGTGAGAAGTTGTCATTCGCGCGCTGCCGACGAGTGACGCGTGAGGTCCGCGCTCCTGAAGTCGCCTCCCATGCCGAGATGTCCGCGCGATCGTAGACGACGATCTGCGCTGCAGACCGTACAGTGACAGTCGCAGGGCGTGGGCTGAATTCCTCGCGGCGCACCAAGTCGTCCAAGCCGACTCCAAGGGCGTGGGCAATACGAATAAGCGTCTCAAACTTGGGATTGGCGTCTCCGCGTTCGATCTCGGCAATTCGAGGTTGTCGCGTCCGCGCCGCTTCAGCAAGTTGCGCCTGTGTCATCCGCCGCAGCGCACGTAGTCTCGCTATATTCGCGGCGAGTGTCACCTTTGGCTCCTCCAGTTTCCACGCTGCTCCGAACGCGGGATCTTGGTGGAGTTCGGCAAGCATCTCCTCCGTGCTGAGGGTGCGATCGTCGTTGATTGGCGTCATGATTCTTTCTTTCTGTTGTCAAGCCACTCGAGCCGCCGCGAATCGGCACGCTCGATCTCCGCGCGACTGACCTTGGACTTCTTCATTAAAGCCTTCTTTACGCAGTTCACCAGCACCACCACGCGTTGGGCATTTTCCGGATCGGGAAAGAACAGGATACGGTACGCAGGGCCCTTGCCGTGAACGCGTAGTTCCCAAATCTCTCCATCCAGCCTTTTGATATCCAGATCAGCGGCTGATGCATTCCAGCCCTTTTGTTCGAAGATGCGGACGCGACGAGCCACCCGAGCCTGTTGATCGGGCGGTAGCTCTCGCAGTTCTTTGCGAAACCAAGACGTCCACTCAGCTTGAAAATCGCCAGCCATTCAGCAGCCAACTGCTCATCACGTTATCCGCCTCACACTTGAATATACGCTGAGGGAGATATCAATTGTCAATCCCTTTGGACTAACTTCGGATAATCGCTACGACGGCTACTCATACAGCTGGTGTCTCCCGGGATAGCCGAAGGGCCGCGCCCGTGTGGACGCGGCCCCTTCGCCGTGCTACCGATCAGCCGTCCGGCGTCAGCCGCCGAAGCTGGCGAGGATCGTCCGCGCCGCGGCGGTCAGGGCGTCACCCTGCGCCTGCGACAGGCGGCCGCTCCCGACCATCGCCTCCACCTCGTTGATGAAGGCACCCAGCTGGCCCGACGCGGCGGTGGTGTTGCCGCGGTCCAGCGAGTTGCTGGCGGCACGCAGCTTGGCGATCATCGACTGCGCGGTGCCGCCGTTCACCATCCCGTTCACCTGCGCCTGCAGGGTGGCGATCCCCTGCTGCGGGGTGAGCACCGTCACCGTCGCCGTCTTCGTCGACGTGGCCCCGTCGTCGTCCGAGACCGTCACGGTCACCGTGTAGGTGCCCGGGGTGGTGTAGGTGTGGCCCAGCGAGAAGGCGTTCCCATTGAGCGCCAGCGGCTGCGCACCCGCGCCGTCGCCGTAGTCCACGGTGGCGGTCCAGCTGTCGGCGCCGGGGTCGGCGAACGAGCCGCCGGCCGCGTAGCCCTGGTTGGGCAGCACGCTGCCGCCCGCGAAGGCGCTCACCGCCGGGGCCACGTTGAACACCGTGACCGAGGTGGTGGCGGTCGCCTCGGCGCCCGCCGGGTCGGTCACCGTCACCGTCACCGCGTAGGTGCCGTTGTCGGCGTAGGTGTGCGTGGGCCTGGCGCCCGTGCCCGTGCTGCCGTCGCCGAAGTCCCAGGCGTAGGTCAGCGCGTCGCCGTCGGGGTCGCTGCTGCCGCTGGCGTCCAGCGTGACCGTGGCGCCCTCGAAGCCGTTGTACGGCCCGTCGGTGGCGGCCACCGGCGCGCGGTCCTTCGCCTCCAGCAGGATCTCGATCTGGTTGGGCAGGGCGCTCAGCAGGTCGTAGCCGGTCGCCTGCTCGATCTGGTCGACCGTCACCTCGTACTGCTCCCACGCGTGGTTGCGGATCCCCACCGCGCTCCCGGGAACGTTGGGCGTGGTCAGGTTCGGCATCCGGATGGCGATCACCTGCAGGTCGCCGGTCGACTGCACGTTGGCCAGCCCCTCACCGGCGTCCATGATCACCGCCACCTTCCAGGTGAACTCGGGGATCTGGACCTTCCCCTCGCCCTTCAGCGTGGCCGGGCTGGCCGAGTACTCGCCGCCGGCGACCACGTAGATCTCCTTGCCGTTCTGGCGGGCCAGGTCGTTCAGGTAGTTCTCGAACTTGCTCCACGGACCCTGGTTGTTCTCGCCGGCCTGCGGCACGATGTTCGTGAGCAGGAAGGTGCTGGCGTTCTCCTGGTCGGTGGTGGTGCGGCTCTCGCTCTGCACCATGTGCCCGCGGTCGTACCCGCTGCCGCGGTAGTCGAAGTCGACCACGCGGTACACGTTCGACGGCAGCGTCTGGTCGGCGCTGAAGCAGTCGCAGCGCGGAACGCCGCTGAACTGCGTGGCGTTGATGTTCCAGCTCACCCAGTCGGGGGCGCCGCGGACGGCGTTGTACCCCGCCACGAACTGCGGCTTGCTCAGCACGATCTCGGCGGGCGTGTTGAGCGGCGCGCCGAACTCCACGTGGTTGCGGTACACCGCGGTGGTCGGCGCGGTGGCCGGGATCACCTTGAACTCGACCTCGTTGTACACGCCGTTCGAGGCCGTGGCGCGGATCAGCGCCGTGCCCGGGGCGATGCCGTTGATGTAGCCCAGCGAGTCGACCGTGGCCACCGACGGGTCGGAGCTGCTCCAGGCGAGCGGCGGCGCCGGGTTCACCGGGGCCGAGGTGGTGCGCACGGTGGGGAACGCCGGCTTGGTGTACCCCGCCGGCACCTGCACCGGGTCGTTCACGCTGATCGAGATGCTGGCGATGTCGCCCGGGTTCACCACGAACAGCGGGGCGGTGCCGCTCACGCCGTTGCTGGCGGTGGCGGTCAGCTGGGCGATGCCCGTGCTCACGCCCGTGGCCACGCCGGTCGCCGGGTCGATGGTGGCGACCGAGGGGTTGCTGCTGGTCCAGGTGATGTTGGTGGAGGCCGGCTTGCCGGCCGAGTCCACCGCCGTGGCGGTCACGCGGAAGGTGGTGCCCGGCGTGACGTAGCTGATGCGCACCGTGACCCTGGCCGCCTTGCCGCCCGCGTTGGCCGTGCCCGGCGTGCCGCGGTCACCCGCGCCGTAGGTGCTGGTGCTGGTGGCCCAGTTGGTCCCCGAGATGATGGTGTTGTCGGCCGTCATGTCGATCACCGCGCGCGAGGCGCCGGCGGGGGGCTGGTACGCGCCGGGGGCGGCCGGCAGCACGCGCACCGCGTAAGCCACCGAGTCGAGCGTCACGCCCGCCGAGGTGCGCAGCGCCAGCCACTCGTTGGCGCTGGTGCTGCTCCCGTTGTTCAGCGCGATCGAGCCGCCGTACGAGTAGGCCACCGGCGCGCCGCCGTTGGTGGCGGTGTTGGCGTTGTTGCCGAACACCACGTACTCGCCCGCGTCCACCACCACGCTGGCGTTGATGGTGTGCGACTCGCTGTTGGTGAGGCCCGCGGCCGACACGATCCGGTAGCCCTGCAGGTTCACCGACGACGGGCCGGGGTTGTACACCTCGAACCATTCGCCGGCGGTGTCGGCCACCTTCGACGGGTCGGGCATCACCTCGGTGATCACCAGGTTGCTCCCGGGGATCACGTCATGGCGCGGTGCGTTGGGGGTCAGCAGCTCGGTGCCCGTGTCGGAGCACGCCGCAATGAGCAGGGCCAGCGCGCCGGCGAGTGCCGCGCGGATCGGCGTCGGTCGCATTTTCGTGGGGGTGCGGTGGAATGGGTGGCGCCTCCGCCGGACCTGGCGGAGGCGCTTTCGCCGCGGGAACGCTCCCGTGCGAAGCCCTGAAATATAACACCTTTACCGACATCCGGCAAACCTTTTCTGAGTCACGAGACGGTCACGCGCCGGCACCCGCCGTTTTACTCTAACGTTTTGCTGTGTAACGACTTAGCTTCCGCGGACCGGGGCAGCTTTGGGCCGCTTTGGAGCGTCGGCCCGGCATTCGCCACAGACCTGTCCAGTTCGCCCGGTGGCGCGGCCGGCGCGGCAGGGTTCCGGGCCCGCGGAACGCCCCTCGCGCGCCTCCGCGGCGGGCTCCGCGTCCCCCCTGCCCGGCGATGGATCGGCACTACGCAAAACGTCGCCGTTGTCCGCCATGCGGGGGGCCGACTAGCTTTGGGCGCATCACGCACAGGTCTCACAGCGCACAGGCGATGAAGCTGCACCGGCTCGACACCCTGCAGAAGCTCCCCATCCCCATCCAGCGGGCGTGGGACTTCTTCGCCGATGCCGGCAACCTGGCGAAGATCACCCCGCCGTCGCTGGGCTTCGAGGTCACCACCCCGCTGCCGGAGCGGATGTACGCGGGGATGATCATCACCTACCGCGTCCGCCCGCTCTTCGGCGTGCCGGTGCAGTGGGTCACCGAGATCACGCACGTGGACGAGCCGCGGCTGTTCGTGGACGAGCAGCGCTTCGGGCCGTACCGCTTCTGGCACCACCAGCACCTGTTCCGCGAGATCCCCGGCGGGGTGGAGGCGCACGACATCGTGCACTACGCGCTGCCGTCGGGCGGGGGCGCCGTGCGCCGTGCGCTGGTGGAGCCGCGGCTGCGCGAGATCTTCGCCTACCGGCGGCAGGTGCTGGAGGGCACCTTCGGCGCATGGACCGAGTAGCCGCCGGCCCCGGCGCCGCCGCCGCGGGCGGGCCGCGCACCCCGCTGGGCCCCGGCGGCGGGGCGGCCCCCGGCGCGCACCGCACCCTCACCTGGGGCGCGGTGCTGTGCGGCGTGCTGTGCCTGCTGGTGATGAACGCCACCCTGGGCCCGCGGGCGCTGGGGATGGGGCTGGTGCTGGCGGTGGTGCCGGTGCCGGTGTACGTGGCCATGGCGCTCTGGCTCGACCGTTTCGAGCCCGAGCCCACGCGCACGCTGGTGCAGACCTTCGCCTGGGGCGCCACGGTGGCGGTGCTCCTGGCGCTGCTGCTGAACACCTGGGCCGAGGCGCGGCTGGGGTCGTGGATCGGGATGGAGGCCGCGCGGCGCTTCGGCACGGTGATTAGCGGGCCGCTGATCGAAGAGATCGCCAAGGGGCTGGCGCTCCTCTTCCTCTTCCACGAGCTGCGCGACGAGTTCGACGGCGTGGTGGACGGGGTGGTCTACGCCGCCATGGTGGGGCTGGGCTTCGCCATGCTCGAGAACGTGCAGTATTACGGCGAGGCCATCAAGGACGGGCACGAGCGGTCGATGGTGGCGTTCACCATGCGCGGGCTGATCGGCCCCTTCGCGCACCCGCTGTTCAGCAGCATGCTGGGGATGGGGCTGGGCTACGCGCGCGAGCGCACCCACCCTGGCACCCGCCGCTGGGCGCCGCCGGCGGGCTTCGCCGCCGCGGTGGTGCTGCACGCGCTGTGGAACTACGCAGCGACGCGCGACGACGTGCTGTTCATGACGCTGTACGCCGCGGTGATGGTGCCGGCGTTCTTCGGCGTGCTGGTGGTGATCTACCTGTCGCTCAAGCGCGAGAGCGGGGTGATCCGCGAGCACCTGGCCGGGCTGGTGGAGCAGGGGATCATCGACGCCGACGAGCTGGACCGGCTGTGCGTGGTGCGCGGCCGCCTGCGCGCCACCTTCCACGCCTGGCGCACGGGCGGCTTCCCCAGCTGGCGCGAGCGGCGCGAGATGCACCGCATCGCCAGCGAGCTGGCCTTCCACCGCTGGCGCGTGGGCCGCGGCCTGGGCGCCGGCGAAGAGGCCGACGCCCGCCGCGACGAGGAGTACCTGCGCCGGCTGGAAGCGCTCTGCCGCGCCCGCTCGGCCATGAAGGGAAGCGCCGCGACCGAGGATTTCGACCCGGCCCACGGCCCCACCACCGCGTCCAACGCCGCAACCGAGCCCTCCGCAGACGGCGCCCACGGCAGGACGGTCGACGTGCCGCCGCGCGCCGCCGACCAGACCCGCGCCCCCGACGTCTCCCCGGGCGACTGAGGAATCCACCCGCAGCAGCCGCGCGAAGCGCCCCCCGTCCCTCCCCCAG
>DASWMA010000599.1:0-1754 GCA_036399995.1 Longimicrobium sp.
AGGTGGGTTTCGGCTACAGCGTCAAGACCAACCCGCACCCCACCCTCCTCGCGCTGGCGGACGCCGCCGGGATGTTCGCCGAGGTGATCAGCGCGGCCGAGCTGCGGCAGGCGCTGGCCGCGGGGTTCCCGTCGGAGCGCGTGGTGCTGAACGGGCCGGCGCAGCAGTGGCCCGACGGCCCGGCGCCGCCGGGCGAGATGGTGGCAGCGTTCGCCGACTCGCCGCAGAGCTTTGGGGGCTGGCTGGAGAACGGCCCGCCGCGCGCTCGCTACCTGGGGATGCGGCTGCGGCCGGTGGCGCTGGAGTCGCGCTTCGGCGCCAGCCTGGGCGCGCCCGAGCGCTTCGCCGAAACGCTGTCGCTGCTGCGGCGGCTCCCGCCGGAACAGGCGCTGGGGCTGCACTTCCACTTCGCCAGCGACGTGCTGGGCCCGGCCCGGTGGTTCGAGGTGTTCGAGAGCGTGCTGCACTGGGCGTCGGCGATCCAGGACGGGGTGGGCCGGCCGGTGCGCTGCCTGGACGTGGGCGGGGGATGGTTCCCCGACGACTTCGACCGCGAGCTGATCCCCTCGCTCCCCGGGCGGATGGCCGCCGCGGCCGACGCGCTGCCGGAGCTGGAGCGCTTCGTGGTGGAGCCGGGGAAGGCGATGGCCCAGCCCGCCATGGCGCTGGTGACCACCGTGCTGGAGGTGCGCCGCGCGAAGGGCGGCGCGGTGGACGCGGTGGTGGACGCGGCGATCTCGGACCTGCCGATGGCGCCGTTCTATCCCCACCGTGTGTACGCCCGCTCGGGCGCGGGCGCGTGGGAGCCGGTGGGCGGCCGCGGCGACCGGCTGCTGGGCCGCATCTGCATGGAAACCGACATCCTGGCCAGCGACCTGGCGCTCCCCGACGACATCGCCGCCGGCGACCGGCTGGTGATCGGCGACGCGGGCGCCTACGACGCGAGCATGGCCTACAACTTTGGACGCGGAGTGCTGGATGACGCCTGCTGCTGACACCCTGGCCCGACACCTTCACGCGGCGCACGCGAACGGGCAGGGCGCTCCCGAGCCCGAGCCCGCCCCCGCCTGGGCGCAGTGGGCGGCGTGCGCGCCCTCGGCGCTGGCGCACCACGGCGGCGAGTGCTGCACCGCGGCGCGCGCGTGGTTCATGGCGATGGACCGCTCGATGTGGCGCGGGCACGGCGGCCCGGGGTGGATCCACCGGCACTGGCCGTGGGGGCCCAGCCAGTGGCCGCTGTACTGGTGCGAGGCGGTGGAGGCCGAAGAGCTGGACTGCGGCGCCCACCAGGCGATGACGCTGGAGTCGTTCCGCGCGCGCGGCGTGCGGGCCGTGCCCGTGCAGCTGGTGCAGCGCCAGGAGGCGCACCACTACCCGCACTGGCTGGGGCGGTGGAGCGGCGCCGGCGCGTCGCCGCTGTGGGCCGGCCAGGGTGCCGCCTACCACGAGGCGTGCGCCACGCTGGTGGACGGGCGCGCCGAGGTGTGGGACCCCACCGTGGGCGCCTGGCTCAGCCCCGAGAACGTGCGCGGCGTGCGGAGCATCGCCGCGGTGCGCATCGGCGGGGCGGACGAGACGGGGGAGGTGGTGTCGTGGCGGGGCCTGTGCGTGCCCCTGGGCGTGTGGATCACCCCGCCGGCACCGCCGCGCGAGGGCTGAGCGGCACCGCGCTCCACGTCGCGGCGAGCGCGTGGGCAGGCACCGGGAAGCCCGGCGGCGGAGGTGGGAGAGCAGGCGGAGACGGGGGGGGGGGC
>DASWMA010000600.1:0-9262 GCA_036399995.1 Longimicrobium sp.
TGCGCGGGGCGAGCCCGTCCCCGTGGGCGTGGCGGGCGAGCTGTACGTCGGCGGCGCGGGCCTGGCGCGGGGCTACCTGGGCCGCCCGGGGCTGACCGCGGAGCGCTTCGTCCCCGATCCGTTCTCGGTGGACGGCGGCGCGCGGATGTATCGCACCGGTGACCTGGGCCGCTGGCGGGCCGACGGGACGCTCGAGTTCCTCGGGCGCACCGACTTCCAGGTGAAGCTCCGCGGCTACCGCATCGAGCTGGGCGAGATCGAGGCCCGGCTGGCCGAGCACCCCGGTGTGCGCGAGGCCGTCGTCGTGGCGCGGGAGGACGCGCCGGGGGACCGGCGGCTGGTGGCCTACATCGTGGCCCCGGACTCCGTCGGGGCCGATGCGCTGCGGGAATCGCTGGCGGAGCGGCTGCCGGAGCACATGGTGCCGGCGGCGTACGTGCGCCTGGAGGCGCTGCCGCTCACCCCCAGCGGCAAGGTGGACCGCAAGGCGCTCCCCGCGCCCGAAGGCGACGCGTTCGTGACGCGCGGCTACGAGGCGCCGGTGGGGAACACGGAAGAGGCGCTGGCGGAGATCTGGGCCGAGGTGCTGGGGGTGGAACGGGTGGGGCGCAACGACCACTTCTTCAAGCTGGGCGGCCACTCGCTCCTGGCCGTCCGCGTGATCTCGCACGTGCGGCAGGCGCTGGGCGTGGAGGTGGCGATCGCCGACCTGTTCGAGAAGCCGGTGCTCTCCGCGCTCGCCCAGCACGTCGTCCACGCGATGCTCGCCCAGTTCGACCCCGAAGAGCTGGCGCAGCTGAGCGCGCTGGTCGACGACGACACCGCGGGGTGATCCCCCGCGGCGGCGAAGCGGGGGCTTCCCGCCCCGCTTCGCCGCCCATCTGACACGACTTCGACGGGTCCCGCCGGCCCGTTCACCCAGACCATCGTTTTCGTTCCATGACGTTGACTCCGTCGGTTAGCAGCGCGGAAAGACTGCTGGAGCTCGCCCGGGCCGCCAGGCTCAAGCGCAGCTCGGTGGCGGCGCCCATCGAGCCGGCGGATCGCGGCGGGCGGCTGCCGCTCTCCTTCGCCCAGCAGCGGCTCTGGTTCCTGGAGCAGCTCGGCGGGCTGGGCGACACGTACCACGTCTCCACGCGGCTGCGGCTGGGCGGTGAGCTGGACCGGGCGGCGCTGCGGCGTGCGCTCGACGCGATCCTCGCGCGGCACGAGGCGCTGCGCACGACCTTCGTGGAGGTGGAAGGCGAGCCGGTGCAGCGGATCGCGGAGGAGAGCCGGTTCCACCTGGTGGAGCACGACCTGGGCGATCACCCGCACCCGGCGGCGGAGCTGCGCCGGCTGTCGGCCGAGGAGGCGGGCACCCTCTTCGACCTGGAGCACGGCCCGCTGATCCGCGGCCGTCTGCTGCGCCTTGGCCACGACCAGCACCTCCTGCTGCTGACGATGCACCACATCGTCAGTGACGGGTGGAGCATGGGGGTGCTGACGCGGGAGCTGGGCGCGCTCTACGACGCCTTCCGTCGTGGGGCGGAGAACCCGCTTCCCCCGCTGCCGATCCAGTACGCCGACTACGCGATCTGGCAGCGGAAGTGGGTGGATGGCGAAGTGCTCCGGCAGCAGGCGGAGTACTGGAAGACGGCGCTGGCCGGCGCGCCCGAGCTGCTGGAGCTTCCCACCGACCGCCCGCGCCCCGCCCGGCAGGACCACGCCGGCGGGATGGTGGGGATCGACCTGGGCGAAGAGCTCACGGCGGGGCTGAAGGCGCTGAGCGAGGCCCGCGGCACCACGCTCTTCATGACCGTGCTCGCCGGGTGGGCCGCGGTGCTGGCGCGGCTCTCCGGGCAGGACGACGTGGTGGTCGGCACCCCCTCGGCCAACCGCGGCCGGGCGGAGATCGAGGGGCTGATCGGCTTCTTCATCAACACCCTCGCCCTGCGCGTGGACCTTTCCGGCTCGCCCACCGTGGCGGATCTGCTGGCGCGGGTGAAGGCGCGGGCGCTGGGGGCGCAGCACCACCAGGACATCCCCTTCGAGCAGGTGGTGGAGCTGGTGCAGCCGGTGCGCAGCCTGGCGCACTCCCCGCTCTTCCAGGTGATGTTCGCGTGGCAGAACGCGTCGGAGAGCCGGCAGGAGCTCCCCGATCCCCGGCCGGCGGACACGGGCCCGGCGGGTGCGGCGTCGCAGGTGGCGGCGAAGTCCGACCTGTCGCTGATCCTGGGAGAGGCGGGCGGGCGCATCGTGGGGGGGATGACGTACGCCACGGCGCTGTTCGAGCAGGCGACGGTGGAACGCCACCTGGCGTACCTGCGCCGGGTGCTGGAAGCGTTCGTCGCCGACGACCTTCAGCGCGTGGACGCGCTCCCGCTTCTCCCCGAGGCCGAGCGGCGCCAGGTTATGGAGGAGTGGAGCCGGAGGGAGGCCGCGGTTCCGCCCGAGCAGTGCATCCACGAGCTGTTCGAGGCCCAGGCGGCCCGCACACCCGGCGCGGTGGCGCTGGTCTGGGAGAACGGCGAGGTGACGTACGGCGAACTGAACGCGCGGGCGAACCGGCTGGCGCACCACCTCCGCGCGCTGGGCGTGGGGCCGGAAGCGCGCGTGGCCGTCTGCGTGGAGCGGGGGCCCCAGATGGTGGCGGGGATGCTGGCCGTGCTCAAGGCGGGCGGGGCGTACCTCCCGCTCGACCCGGCCTACCCCGAGGACCGGCTGCGCTACATGCTGGACGACGGCGCGCCCGCGGCGGTTCTCACTGAGTCCGCGCTGCGCCACTTGTTCGCCGACGCTGCCCTCCCCGTCGTGGAACTCGGGGCGCCGCGTCCGGCGTGGGCGGACGAGCCGGAGACCAACCCGGAGCGCGGCGCCCTGTCGCCCGCAAACCTGGCGTACGTCATCTACACCTCCGGCTCCACCGGCCGCCCCAAGGGGGTGCGGGTGGCGCACGCGAACCTCGCCGCCACGCTGGCCGTGGCGCGCGACGCATTCGCCTTCGGGCCCGGCGACCGCGTTCCCTCGCTCGCCTCCTTCGCCTTCGACATCTGGCTGTTCGAAACGCTCCTCCCCCTCCTGGGCGGCGGGACCGTGCGGCTGGTTCCGCGCGACCGGGTGCTCGACGTGCCGCGGCTGGTGGAGGACCTGGCCTGGTGCACCACGCTGCACGCCGTGCCGGCGCTGATGCGGCGCATCGTGGAGGAGGTCCGCGCCCGGCCGGGCGGCGTCCTCCACTCGCTGCGGCACGCCTTCGTGGGCGGCGACGCGGTCGCGCCCGACCTGCTGGAGGAGATGCGGGTGGCGTTCCCGGCGGCCGAGGTCCACGTCCTCTACGGCCCCACCGAGGCGACGATCATCTGCGCCTCGCACCGGCTGGGCGGCGAGACGGCGGCGCGGCAGATGGTGGGGCGGCCGCTGGGGAACGCCGCGCTGTACGTGCTGGAGCCCGGAGGCCAGCTGGCGCCGGCGGGGGTCCCCGGCGAGCTGTGCCTGGGCGGCGCCAGCGTGGCGCGCGACTACCTGGGGCGCCCGGGGCTGACGGCGGAGCGCTTCGTCCCCGATCCCTTCGCCACCGAGCCGGGGGCGCGGCTCTACCGCACCGGCGACCGGGTGCGGTGGGTGGAAGTGCGAGAGTGCGAAAGTGCGAAAGTGCGAAAGTCTGAAGGTGACGACGATTCGCACGAGACTGATCCTACTCTCGCACTCTCGCACTCTCGCACTTTCGCACTGGAGTTCCTGGGCCGCACCGACCGGCAGGTGAAGGTGCGCGGCTTCCGCATCGAGCCGGGCGAGATCGAGGCGCGGCTGCGCGAGCACCCGGGGGTGAGCGACGCGGTGGTGCTGGTGCGCGAAGACATGCCGGGCGAGAAGCGGCTGGTGGCGTACGTGGCGGGCGAAGCCGAGGTCGACGCGGAGGCGCTGCGCCTGCACCTGTCGGAGCAGCTCCCCGAGTACATGGTGCCGGCGGCCTACGTGCGCCTCGACGCCTTCCCGCTGACGCCCACCGGGAAGGTGGACCGCAAGGCGTTGCCCGCGCCCGAAGGCGGCGCGTTCGTGACGCGCGGCTACGAGGCGCCGGTGGGGGAGACGGAAGCAGCGCTGGCCGGGGTCTGGGCCGAGCTGCTGGGGGTTGAGCAGGTGGGCCGGCGGGACCACTTCTTCGAGCTGGGCGGGCACTCGCTCCTCGCCGTCCGCGTGATCTCGCGCGTGCGGCAGGTGCTGGGCGCCGAGGTGGGGATCGGCGACCTGTTCGAGCGCCCGGTGCTGGCCGATCTCGCGCGCGCCATCGAAAACGCGGCGCGCACCGAGCTCCCGCCGATCGAGCCGGCCGACCGCTCGGCGCCGCTGCCGCTTTCCTTCGCGCAGCAGCGGCTCTGGTTCCTGGAGCAGGTCGGCGACCTGGGCAGCGCGTACCACATGTCCACGTGGCTGCGGCTGGGCCGGGAGCTGGACGGGGCGGCGCTGCGGCGCGCGCTGGACGCGCTCCTGGCGCGTCACGAGGCGCTGCGCACCACGTTCGGCATGGTGGACGGCGAGCCGGTGCAGCGGATCGCGATGGAGAGCCGGTTCCACCTGGTGGAGCACGACCTGGACGGGCACGCGGACGCCGCGGCGGAGCTGCGCCGGCTGGCGGCCGAGGAGGCGGGCGCGCCCTTCGACCTGGAGCAGGGGCCGCTGATCCGTGGCCGCCTGGTCCGGGCGGCGGACGATCACGTGCTGCTCGTCACCATGCACCACATCGTCAGTGACGGGTGGAGCATGGGGGTGCTGACGCGGGAGCTGGGCACGCTCTACGACGCCTTCCGCCGCGGAGAGGCGAACCCCCTGCTCCCGCTCGCCGTGCAGTACGCCGACTACGCGGCATGGCAGCGGAGGTGGGTCACCGGCGAGGTGCTCCGGCAACAGGCCGACTACTGGAAAGAGACGCTGTCCGGCGCGCCCGGGCTCCTGGAGCTTCCCGCCGACCACCCGCGCCCCGCCCGGCAGAGCCATGCCGGGGCCGTGGCCGGGCTGGAGCTGGACGAGGCGCTGACCGCCGGGCTCAAGGCGCTCGGCCGGCGGCACGGCACCACCCTGTTCATGACCGTGCTCGCCGGGTGGGCCGCGGTGCTGGCCCGTCTTTCGGGCCGGCACGACGTGGTGGTCGGCACGCCCAGCGCCAACCGCGGCCAGGCCGAGATCGAGGGGCTGATCGGCTTCTTCGTGAACACGCTGGCGCTGCGCGTGGACCTCTCCGGCTCGCCCACCGTGGCCGAGGCGCTGGCGCGGGTGAAAGCGCGGGCGCTGGGGGCGCAGGCCAACCAGGACATCCCCTTCGAGCAGGTGGTGGAGCTGGTGCAGCCGGTGCGCAGCCTGGCGCACACGCCCCTCTTCCAGGTGATGTTCACCCTGCAGAACGCCCCCGAGGGAAGCGGGACGCCGCGTCCGGAGGCGGAAGCGGGCGGCGCGAGCGACGGGGACGGCGCGGCCGCGGCGTCGTGGGAGGTGCAGGCCAAGTTCGACCTGTCGCTCTCGCTGCACGAGACGGGAAGCCGGATCGTGGGCGGCGTGACGTACGCCGCCGCGCTCTTCGAGCGGGCCACCGTGGAGCGCTGGGTGGGCTACCTGCGGCGGGTGCTGGAGGAGATGGCCGCGGACGACAGCCGGCGCGTGGAGCGGCTGCCGCTGCTTCCGGATGCCGAGCGGCACCGGGTGGTGGAAGCGTGGAACGCGACCGACGCCGCGTTCCCGTCGGACCTGTGCATCCACGAGCTGGTCGAGGCGCAGGCCGACCGGGCGCCGAACGCCGTCGCCGTCGTCCACGAGAGCGAGCGGGTGACGTACGCGCGGCTGAACGCGCGCGCGAACCAGCTCGCCCACGGGCTGCGGGCGCTGGGCGTGGGGCCCGACGCGCGGGTGGCGATCAGTGTCGACCGCGGGGTGGAGATGATGGTGGGCCTCCTCGCGACCCTGAAGGCGGGCGGCGCGTACGTACCGCTCGACCCCGCCCATCCGGCCGAGCGGCTGACCGCGATGGTCGCGGACAGCGCCCCCGCCGTCCTGCTCACGCAGGGGTCGCTGGCGGGGGTGTTCGAGGGGGCCGGCGTGCGGGTGATCGACCTGGTGGCGGACGCCGGGACGTGGGCCCGGGAGCCGGAGACGAACCCCGGCGTCGGGAGCATCGGGCTCACGCCCGATCATCTCGCGTACGTCATCTACACCTCCGGCTCCACGGGCACGCCCAAGGGGGTGATGGTGGAGCACCGGAGCCTGGCGAACCTGGTGGCGTGGCACCGCGCCGCGTTCGGGGTGAAGGCGGGCGACCGGTCGTCGAGCGTGGCGGGCTTCGGGTTCGACGCGACCACCTGGGAGGTGTGGCCGCCGCTCTGCGCCGGCGCCGCGCTGCTCCTTCCGGCCACGCGCGATCCCGAGGCGCTGCTGGAGTGGTGGGAAGGGCAGACGCTGGACGTGAGCTTCCTCCCCACGCCGCTGGCGGAGGTCGCCTTCGCGCGCGGGCGTTCCAGCGCGGGGCTGCGCACGCTGCTGGTCGGCGGCGACCGGCTGCGGAGTGTCCCGGCCGAGCTTCCGTTCACGCTGGTGAACAACTACGGGCCCACGGAGACCACCGTGGTCGCCACCTCCGGCGAGGTCGGCGCGGAGGCGAAGGTGCACATCGGCCGGCCGATCGCCAACACGCGCGTCTACCTGCTGGACGGGGCGGGCGAGCCGGTGCCGGTGGGGGTGGCGGGCGAGCTGTACGTCGGCGGCGCGGGGGTGGCGCGCGGCTACCAGCACCGTCCCGGGCTGACGGCGGAGCGCTTCGTTCCCGACCCGTTCGCGGGCGCGCCCGGCGCGCGGCTGTACCGCACGGGTGACCTGGCGCGGTGGCTGGTGGACGGGACGATCGAGTTCCTGGGCCGCACCGACTTCCAGGTGAAGATCCGCGGCTTCCGCATCGAGCTGGGCGAGATCGAGGCGCGGCTGGCCGAGCACCCCGCGGTGCGCGACGCCGTCGTCCTGGTGCGCCAGGACGCGCCGGGAGACGGGCGGCTGGTGGCGTACTACCTGGGCGAGGCGCTGGACGTGGAGACGCTCCGCGCGCACCTGGCCCAGCGGCTGCCGTCGTACATGGTGCCGGCGGCCTTCGTGTGGATGGAAGCGTATCCGCTGACCCCCAACGGCAAGGTCGACCGCAAGGCGCTGCCGGCCCCCGAGGGTGACGCGTATGCCGCGCGGGACTACGAGCCGCCGGTGGGGGAGACGGAGGAGGCGCTGGCGGAGGTCTGGTCGGAGCTGCTGGGCGTGGAGCGGGTGGGCCGCCGCGACCACTTCTTCGAGCTGGGCGGCCACTCGCTGCTGGCGGTGCGGGTGATCTCGCGCGTGCGGCAGGTGCTGGGCGCCGAGGTGGGGATCGCCGACCTGTTCGAGCGCCCGGTGCTGGCCGACTTCGCGCGCGGGGTGCGCGACGCCGCGCGGGCGGAGCTGCCGCCGATCCAGCCGGTGCCACGCACGGCGCCCCTGCCGCTCTCGTTCGCGCAGCAGCGGCTCTGGTTCCTGGAGCGGATGGGGGAGCTGGGCGGCACGTACCACATCCCCACGCGGCTGCGGCTGGGGGGGGAGCTCGACCGGGCGGCGCTGCGGCGCGCGCTCGACGCGATGCTGGCGCGCCACGAGGCGCTGCGCACGACCTTCGTGGAGGTGGAGGGCGAGCCGGTGCAGCGGATCGCGCCGGCGGGCGGCTTCCGCCTGGTCGAGCACGATCTGGCCGGGCACCCGGACCCCGCGGCGGAGCTGTACCGGCTGGCGGCCGACGAGGCGGACGCGCCCTTCGACCTGGAGCAGGGGCCGCTGATCCGCGGACGGCTGGTGCGGCTGGCGGAAGACGACCACGTCCTGCTGCTGACGATGCACCACATCGTCAGCGACGGCTGGAGCATGGAGGTGCTGACGCGGGAGCTGGGCACGCTCTACGACGCCTTCCGCCGCGGAGAGGAGAACCCGCTTCCCCCGCTGCCGATCCAGTACGCCGACTACGCGGCCTGGCAGCGGCAGTGGGTCGGCGGCGAGGTGCTGCGCGAGCAGACGGCGTACTGGAAGGGGGTGCTCACCGGCGCGCCCGAGCTGCTGGAGCTTCCCGCCGACCATCCGCGCCCGGCGCGGCAGAGCCATGCCGGCGCCGTGGCCGGGGTGGAGCTCGACGAAGCGGTGACCGCCGGCCTGAAGGCGCTCGGCCGGCGGCACGGCACCACCCTCTTCATGACCGTGCTCGCCGGGTGGGCCGCGGTGCTGGCGCGCCTGTCGGGGCAGCCCGACGTGGTCGTCGGCACGCCCAGCGCCAACCGCGGCCGGGCGGAGATCGAGGGGCTGATCGGCTTCTTCGTCAACACCCTCGCCCTGCGCGTGGACCTCGCCGGCTCGCCCTCGGTGGCGGAGCTGCTGGGGCAGGTGAGGGAGCGGGTGCTGGGGGCGCAGCAGAACCAGGACATCCCCTTCGAGCAGGTGGTGGAGCTGGTGCAGCCGGTACGCAGCCTGGCGCACACGCCGCTCTTCCAGGTGATGTTCGCGTGGCAGAGCGCGTCGGAGGGCCGGCCGGAGCTCCCCGGCCGGAGGGCCGGGGGCGTGGCGGGGCCCTCGGCGCTGCAGGCAGCGGCGAAGTTCGACCTGTCGCTCACGCTGGGGGAGGCGGGTGGACGGATCGCGGGGAGCGTGACGTACGCCACGTCGCTGTTCGAGCAGGCGACGGTCGAGCGCTACCTGGCGTACCTGCACCGGGTGCTGGCGGCGATGGCCGCCGACGACCTCCAGGGCGTGGACGCGCTCCCGCTCCTCCCCGAGGCCGAGCGGCGGCTGGTGGTGGAGGAGTGGAACGCGACCGGGGCGGCGTACCCGTCGGAGCCGTGCATCCACGAGCTGGTCGAGGCGCAGGCGGCGCGCGCGCCGGACGCGGTGGCGGTGGCCTTCGACGGCGGCGAGCTCACCTACGGCGAGCTGAACGCCCACGCCAATCGCCTGGCGCACCACCTCCGCGGCCTTGGCGTGGGGCCGGATGCGCGGGTGGCGATCTGCGTGGAGCGCGGCCCGGCGATGGTGGTGGGGCTGCTGGCCATCCTCAAGGCCGGCGGCGGCTACGTTCCGCTCGACCCGTCGTATCCGGCCGAGCGGCTGCGCTACATGCTCCACGACAGCGCACCCGCGGCCGTGCTCACGCAGGGCTCGCTGGAGGGGGTGGAGGCGCTGTTCGCGGGCGCGAACGTGCCGGTGATCGACCTGGAGGGCGCGGAGTGGGCGGATCGGCCGG
>DASWMA010000601.1:0-2076 GCA_036399995.1 Longimicrobium sp.
GTGGGCGCTGGCGTGGCGGTTCTTCGAGTCGTCGCAGCAGCCTACGTGGCCGCAGCTCATGCAGATGCGCAGGTGCACCCAGTCATCGCCCGTCCGCAGGCACTCCTCGCAGCCGCGGCTGCCGGGGTGCACGGGGCGCACCTGCGACAGGTGCGCGCACTTCGCCGGGTCCGCCGGCTCCAGCGTGATGGTCTGCTCCGGATCGGGCCCGCGCGCCCGGCGGCGGGCCGGCGCGGGCGGCGCGGGGAGAGAGCCCCCCGCGGGGCGGAAGAGCGGCGCGCTCTTCGCGAACGCCTCGGCGGTGCCGGCCAGCGCCAGCTCGGTGCCGGGAGCCAGCACCTCGTCGTCGCCCGGGTCTTCTTCCCACACACCGTTGCGGTGCAGCCCGCGCAGGTACACGCCGTACGAGGGCAGCCGCAGCTCCGCCACCCTGCGCCCCGCCGCCGGCGCGCCGCTGCGCACGGTCACGGTGCGCGCCTCCAGGCAGTCGCCCTCCAGCGGGCACGGCGGCAGCGGCGGCAGCTGGGCCGCGCGGAGCGCCGCGTACTGGTCGGCGCGCACCGCCGCCTCCTGCCGGTCGATCTCGTCGGCCCCCACGCGGTACTCGCGCAGCACGTCGGCGAAGAGCTGCACCACCGCCTCCATCTCCTCGGCCAGCACCCGGTCGGCGCCGGCGTGGGCCAGCGCGTCCACCTCGGTCAGGTAGCGGGTGCGCACCACGATCCGCATCGTGGGGTTGGTCATCCGCGCCACCGTGGTGATCCGCGACGCCGTGGCCGCGTCGTCGTCGGCGATCACCATCACCTTGGCGCGCTCGACGCCCACCCGCTCCAGCGTGCGCTGCCGGGTGGCGTCGCCGCGGAGCACCGGGTAGCCCGCCGCCTCGGCCTCGCGCGCACCCTCCGGGTTCAACGTGGTGATGACGAAGGGGACGCCGGTGGCGTTCAGCACCCGCACCAGCCGCCGCGCCCCCGCGCCGTAGCCGGCGACCACCACGTGGTTCTCCAACCCCACCTCGTGGTCGTCGCCGATCACGTCTCCCTCGTCTGCCGCCGCCGTCGTGGACGCCGATCCCCGGCGCGCCTCCAGCTTGGACGCGGCGGCGGCCAGGTACGGCGTCACCACCATCAGCAGCACCGTGGCGGCGATGAAGGTCTGCGACCCGTCGGCCCCGGCGCCCAGCGGAGTCAGCCCCACCTCGGCGCCCGCCCGGTTCAGCACGAACGAGAACTCGCCCACCTGCGCCAGCAGCAGCGCCGCCGCGCCCGCGGCGGGAAGGCGGTAGCCCAGCAGGTGCGCGGCCGCGGTGGTGGTGAGCGTCTTGATGGCCAGCACCCCCGCGGCGGCGGCGAGGACCAGCGGGAGGTGGCGCACCACGAACCCCAGGTCCAGCAGCATCCCCACCGACACGAAGAAGGTGGCGCTGAAGATGATCTGCAGCGGGAGGATCTCGCCCAGCGCGTGCTCGCTGAAGCGGCTCTCGCTCACCACCAGCCCGGCCAGGAAGGCGCCCAGTGACAGGCTGACCCCCGCCAGGCTGGTGAGGTAGGCCGTGCCGAAGCACACCGCGATCACGGTGAGCAGGAACAGCTCGGGGGCGCAGGTGCGGGCCACCACCTCGAGCAGCGGCGGCATCACCCGGCGGGCCACCAGCAGCACCGCCACGATGATCCCCGCCGCCTTCCCCAGCGCCAGCAGCACGTCGCCCGGCGAGCCGCCGCCCTGCCCGCCCAGCAGCGGCAGGAGCAGCACCATGGGGATGATGGCCAGGTCCTGGAAGATGAGCAGCCCCAGCCCCACCTGGCCGTGCGCGCGGGTGGTCTCGCCGCGGTCGGCCAGCAGCTTCAGCACGATGGCCGTGGACGACAGCGCCACCAGGAAGCCGGTGAACACCGCCGCCCGCCACCCGACCCCGACGGCCATCAGCAGCGCCGCCGTCACCCCCGCGGCCAGCACCACCTGCAGCGTGCCGCCGCCCAATATCAGCCGGCGGATGCGCGCCAGCTTCTCGAACGAGAACTCGATGCCGATGGTGAACAGGAGGAGCACCACCCCCAGCTCGGCCGCGGCGTCGAC
>DASWMA010000602.1:0-2703 GCA_036399995.1 Longimicrobium sp.
AGAGCTGGGCGAGGCGATGGGCGCGCCCGAGCGGGTGGTGGCCGGCCCGGCCGCCGCCCCCGGCGCGGGCTCGCTCCCGCTCGTCGTTCTCTCCGCCGGCCGGCTGGAGGTGATGCCGCCGCGCGACGAGGCGCTGGAGGGGGGCGCCCGCCCGCGCGACGTGCGCCAGCGGGTTCCCGCCACGCCCGACGCACGGGGGCCGCACCCGCTGGACCACGTGCCGCTGGCCGGGAGCGCGCGGGGGCGGCTGGTGCTGGCGCCGGGGACGGTGGCCGAGCGCCGCGAGCTGCTGGTGGAGGGCGCCGACTTCAGCGTGGACACAGGCGCCGCCCCGCACGCCGTCACCTTCACGGCCGACCTGGAGGGCCGCGCGGCCGCGCACGCGGAGCGGGTGGCGGAACAGGTGCAGGCGCGGGTGGGGCACCCCTTCAACCTCGACTCGCCGAAGGAGCTCTCCGGGGCGCTCTTCGACAGGGCTCCGGGCGGGCTGGGGCTGCCGCCGCAGGGGCCGCTCAACTCGCAGGGGTACTATTCCACCGCGCGCGCCGTGCTCGAGGCGATCCGCGACCCGCACCCGGTGGTTCCCCTGGTGATGGCGTACCGCGACCTGAAGGCGGGGTCGGCGCTGGAGACGTGGCTCGACTACACCTACGCGGGGACCTTCTTCGAGCGCGAGTTCCGCCAGCTGCTGTGGGTGGACGCGTACGACGGCGCGACGGGCGGCGCCGAGCGGTGGGGGTCGCTGGCGGCCGCCGTGCTGCTGACCTATGCCGACGAGCTGCTGGCCGCCGAGGCCGACTACCCGTCGCGCAAGACGGTGTCGGCGCGCCACCGGCTCACGCGCATCGAGATGGTGGAGGGCGAGCCGGCGCCCTTCGACGCGGGAACGCGGCTGCGGCTGGGCTTCCGCGTGGCCGGCACGCTCACGCTGATGCGCGAGAAGGCCGACGGCGGCGCCGTCATCCGCCGCATCGTCTCGCCCGGGCTGTTCACCGAGGAGGGGGTGGCGATCGAGCCCGACCTGGGCTGACCGGGCTCATCCCCGGGTCCGCGTGGCCAGCGGGCGGATCAGGAACGGCAGTGCCTCCTTCTCCAGCGCTTCTGCCCCAGAACGATCAAGCGGAGCCGGGGTTTCCCCGACTCCGCTTTCTCGTGTCCGTACGGCTCTGATACCAGATCCTGGAAAAAGACTGGTTTCACACGGAGTCAACGGAGTTAACGGAGAAATTCATTTTCCGTTTACTCCGTTGACTCCGTTGACTCCGCGTGAAACAAGTGCAGTTCCTCCGCCAGAATCCGGGATGACTCAGGTTCGCCCCCCCCGAGCCGTTCGGGCAGGGCGGACGAGGTCAAATCCGCACCTCCTGGAAGCGGCGGGTGGCCGCGGCCAGCTCGGTGAGGACCGGGGTGGTGAAGAACGTCCCGACCTCGGCCTGCAGCCCCCGCTGCCGCATCCGCTCGATCAGCCGCACGATCAGCAGCGAGTGGCCGCCCAGCTCGAAGAAGTGGTCGCGGCGCCCCACCCGCTCCACGCCCAGCAGCTCCGCCCACATCCCGGCCAGCGCCTCCTCGACCTCGCCCACGGGCGCCTCGTAGTGCCGCGTGGCGAAGGCGTCGCCCTCGGGAGCCGGCAGCGCCCGCCGGTCCACCTTCCCGTTCGACGTCAGCGGATACGCCTCCATCCACACGTACGCCGCCGGCACCATGTACCCCGGCAGGCGGTCGGCGAGGTGCGACTTCAGCGCGTCCACGGCCACCGGCTCGTCCCCCAGGTAGTACGCGACCAGCCGCTGGTCGCCGGGCGCGTCCTCGCGCACCAGCACGATCGGGGCGCGTACGCCCGGGTGCTCCGCCAGCCGCGCCTCGATCTCGCCCGGCTCGATGCGGAAGCCGCGCACCTTCACCTGGAAGTCGGCGCGGCCCAGGTACTCCAGCTCGCCGTTCGCGTGCCGGCGCACCCGGTCCATCGCCCGGTACATCCGGCCGCCCGGCGCCCCGAACGGGCAGGGGAGGAAGCGCTCCGCCGTCATCGCGGGGCGGCTCACGTAGCCCAGCGACAGCCCGTCGCCCGCCAGGTAGAGCTCGCCCGACACGCCGATCGGCACGGGCTGCAGGTGCGCGTCGAGGACGTACGCCTGCGAGTTCGCCATCGGGATGCCGATCAGCACCTGGTCGGCGCCGCGCGGGACGAGGTGGTAGGTGGAGTAGGTGGTGTCTTCGGTCGGGCCGTAGACGTTGCCGACCTTCTCCACCGTGCCCAGCGCGTACAGCCCCTGCGCCAGCGCGCTCGGCAGCGCCTCGCCCGCCAGGTTCAGCGTCTTCAGGCACGCCGGGATCCCGCCGGTGCTCAGCAGCTCCGCCGCCGCGCTGGGAACCATGCTGGCGTAGACGACCTCTTCACCGAGCGTCGCCAGCTCCAGCGCGTTCTCGGCGATCACCAGCTTCCCGCCCCAGGCGAGCGTCCCGAAGATCTCGGCGACGGAGACGTCGAAGTTGATCGACGTGGAGAAGAGGACGGACCGGCGCTCCTCGTCCGTCACGATCTCCCGCAGCCAGTGCAGGAGGACGACGACGGAGGAGTGGCGGATCATCACCCCCTTCGGCCGCCCGGTGGACCCGGAGGTGAAGATGACGTGCGACAGGTTCCCGGGGACGGCGCCGCTCTCCGGCGCGTCCGCGGATTCCGCCGCGATGACGTCGCGC
>DASWMA010000603.1:0-22514 GCA_036399995.1 Longimicrobium sp.
CTCGGTGGCCGTGCGGACCAGGGCGCCCAGGCGGGTGGCCTGCGCCACGGCGCGGTCGGCCAGCTCGGCGCCACCCAGCCCTACCGGAAAGCCGGGCACCAGCTCCACGCGCGACAGCTCGCGGGTGCGGCCGCCGGGGGCGCCGCGCTGCAGCACCACGGTGCGCAGCCCGTCGGCGGCGGCCTGCACCGCCGCCGCCAGCCCGGCCATCCCGCCGCCGGCGATCGCCAGGTCCCACGTGCTCATGCGCCACCTCCGCGGCCGGCGCGGCGAGTCGCGTTCGCCGGCACGATCAGGTTGAAGACCACGCGGTCGCTCCGTCCGTCCTCGCCGATGCGCACGGGCACCGTCCACCACCCGGCACGGGTGAAGCGGAGCCCGTCGATGCGGTACAGCCCGCCGCCCAGCTCTGTGGCGGCCAGCACCCGCGGCGTCATCCGCACGCCCGCGTCGGGCATCCAGGGTGTCACGCGGAGGGCCGCTCCCCGCACGGGCGACCCGTCGGCGCGGGCGACGCGCACCACCCAACGGTCGCCGGCGCCGGGGCCGCGGCGCTCCACCACGGCCGCGCGGTACGTTCCGCCGCGCGAGGCGCGGGTGGAGAGGCTGAGGTACGCGGCCGGCACCTCCGCCGGCCCTTCCGCCGACGCTTCCGCCGGCACGTTCCGCGGTGCTCCGGCCGGCGGGCTGCCCCGGCCCAGGGCCGCGGCCGCCAGCGCCACCATCAGCGCTGCCGCGGCCACGGGTGCCGTGGGGTGGGGGATCAGGATTCGATGCATCATGGTCGTGTTCGCTCCGTGGCGAGCGGTCCACCGGCGCGCGAGGCGCCGGCGAGGCCGCGCTACAGGTCCAGGTTGAAGGTGACGCTGTCGGTGCCCGCCGCCGACGCGATGCGGAACTTCACCTCCCACCATCCGCCCATGTTGAACTTGAGCCCTTCCACCTGGTACGTGCCCCCACCCAGGGCGCGGGTCACGCGCGGCTGCGTGGGCAGCCCGTGGCCATGCTGCGGCATCCCGCCGTCCACGGTGATGGTGGCGCCTTCCACCGGCGCGCCCGCGGACATCACCCGCAGCCGCACGGTGTGCATCCGCCGCACGCGCAGCGGATCGGGCGATTCGAGCGTGGCCTGGTAGCGCCCGCCGGCCGACGTGCGCGGCCCCATCCCGAACTCCGAATCGGCCGGGCGCGGGTGGCCGTTCCCCATCATCATGCACCCGGTGGCCAGCAGCAGGGCGGCCGCCGCCACACCCGTCCGCATCGCCATCCGCCATCCCCTCATCGCGCTGCCGTTCTTCGCGGTCATCGTTCGTCTCTCGTGGTCAGGGTTGCTTCGTCCATCCGACACGGGAAATGTGTCCTGCCGGGCGCGGGCGGGATTGAACGAATCCGCTGCGTCTTTTGAACAAACCGGCTAACGTGTGGCGCGACGCGGTGGAATGACGGCCTTGTTGGAGCGATTGGGCGTGGGTACTGTGGGAGGCGCGGGGCAGGTCTTCGCGTGCCGCCATCGGGAGCTGTACTTCGCGCGAACCCCAGGGGCCAGGACACGGAAACGCCAGTGACGCAAGCGACGGAGGGACCAGGGCCTGAAAAGGCGGAGAGAGGAGTGCCGCCCCGCGCGCCCGGGGGGATGCGGGAAGCCCGCTGGTACCTGTGGGACGGGGGCTTCCTCTTCATGGGTCGCGCGTCGGGGACCCTGTCTTCGCACGCGCACCATGCCGTGCAGGTCACGCTGGGGCTCGACGGGCCGGTGGAGATGGGGCTGGGCGACGAGCCGCTGAGCACCTACACGGGGGCGGTGGTTGCGCCCGACGTGCAACACCGCCTGTGCATCCTGGAGTCGCTGGCGGCCGTGCTGCTGGTGGATCCCGAGTCACGCGAGGGGCGCTGGCTGTGCCGGTCGTATCGCGAGGACCTGATGCCCGTGCCCGCGGAGAAGGCCGCGGCCTCTGCCGCCGCGCTGCGCAAGCTGTGGGACGAGCCGGTGGACGCCCCCGAGACCGCGCGGATCATCCACTCCGTCGTTCGGACGGTGTGCGCCGGGCCGCCGCCGCAGCACGCGCTGGACCCGCGGATCGTGCGGGCGCTGGAGGTGATCCGGCGGATGGACACCGCCAGGATCTCGCTGGACGAGGTGGCCCGCGCGGTGTTCCTGTCGCCCAGCCGCTTCGCCCACCTGTTCAGCGAGCAGGTGGGGCTCCCCTTCCGGCGCTACCTGCTGTGGCGGCGCCTCACTGCCGCCGTGCTGGCGGCGGGCCGCGGCTCCACCCTGTCGGCCGCGGCGCACGCGTGCGGCTTTTCCGACTCGGCCCACCTCACCCGCACCTGGTACCAGATGTTCGGCCAATCGCCCACGGCGCAGCTGCGTGCGGGCGAGTTCGACGAGATCCCCGCTCCCTTCGAACTCCCCTTCGCCGCCGGCTGAGCGTTCGCTTCCGCACGTTCCGCGGTGGGGTCGGGGAACCGCGGGTTTCACACGGAGGAAACGGAGTCAACGGAGAACTTCATCGCGTTTCCTCCGTTCCCTCCGTTCCCTCCGTGTGATCTCCCTGTCGGAGCTTCGGGTGGAGGAGGGCGCGAGCCGAGCATCCGTGGGACCGTCATCCTCGCCATGGTCCGTAGACAAGCGTTTGTTCTTGCCCGCCCATCGCTTTCCGGACATCTATTCGCGGCGGTTGCATGGTCCTGCCTGGATTCTTCTCTCCACATCACAGCGGAAAGGTCCAAGGATGGCTCGGGCAAGCAGCGGGAACGGGGGCGCGCGCAAGGCGCCACCGGCGGGCAAGGTCGCGGTCGATGTGAAGGGGGTGCGGGGCGCGGCGGGGCGGAGCATGGCCGGGATGAACGTGGTGATGTTCATCACCGACCAGGAGCGGGCGATCCAGCACTTTCCGCCGGGGTGGGCGAAGGAGAACCTGCCGGGGCTCACCCGGCTGCAGCGGCACGGGGTGACGTTCGAGAACGCCTTCACCAACAGCTGCATGTGCTCGCCGGCGCGCTCCACCCTGATGACCGGCTTCTTTCCCGCCCAGCACGGGGTGAAGTACACGCTGGAAGAGGACATGCCCGACGACCAGTACGCCCAGGTCGAGATGCCGCTGGACCTGGCCAACATCGCGTCGGTGATGAAGGCGGCCGGGTACCACGTGGTCTACAAGGGGAAGTGGCACCTGAGCAAGAAGCTGAACCCCGACGGGCCCTGGGTTCCCGAAGACGTGGAGCAGTACGGCTGGAGCCGGTGGAACCCGCCCGACGCGGGCGCCAACCAGGACATCACCCAGGCCGGCGGCGGCTGGCCGAACCACGACGGCCGCTTCATGGAGCAGGAGGGCGTCAGCCCCGTGGTCGGCAACGAGGGCGCGCTGGAGTACCTCCGCTCTCAGGCGGCGCGGCAGCAGCCGTTCTTCATGGTGATCTCGCTGGTGAACCCGCACGACGTGCTCTTCTATCCCAACACCTGCCGCCAGGCGGGCTACGAGAAGAAGTCGTGGTTCGAGGGCGACATCGGGCTTCCCCCCACGGTGGACGAGGACCTGTCCACCAAGCCCACCGTGCAGCAGCAGTTCCTCAACCTGTTCAACCTGACGGGGGCGCTGACCGACTCCGAGATGCAGCTGGAGTATCTGAACTTCTACGGCAACCTGATGAAGGCGTCGGACGACTACCTGGTGCGCGTGCTCGACACGCTCGACGAGACCGGGCTGATGGACGACACGGTGGTGATCCGCACCAGTGACCACGGCGAGATGGGGCTGGCGCACGGCGGGCTGCGGCAGAAGAACTTCAACTTCTACGAGGAAGCGCTGAAGGTGCCGCTGGTCTATTCCAACCGCCGCCTCTACCGCGACGCGGTGGCCACCACCGACGCGCTGGTGTCGCACGTCGACTTCCTCCCCACCATCGCCTCCCTGTTCGGCGCGCCCCCGGCGGCGCGCGGCGAGTGGCAGGGGGTGGACTATTCGCAGCTGGTGCTGAACCCCGCGAAGGCCCGGCGTCCGCAGAAGTACGTGGTGTTCACCTGGGACGACTGGCAGGCGGGGCAGGCGAGCGGGCCGTACGTGCAGCCGCCCAACCACATCGTGAGCATCCGCGAGGAGCGCTGGAAGCTGGCGAAGTACTACGACCCGCAGGGGAAGGTGCCCCCGCAGTGGGAGATGTACGACCTGCTGCACGACCCCAACGAGCGCGTCAACCTAGTCCGCCAGGGCCACCCGGTGCTGGACGAGCACGAGCGCGAGTTCCGCCGGCTCAAGCGGCGGCTGGCGGCGGTCCAGAAGACGCGCCTGCAGCCGCTCCCGTCCACACAGGAATCCCCGATCGTGCAGACGGTGAGCCCCTCGAACATCCACCTCAGCGGCAGCGGTGGAAAAGGGCCCGGCGCGGGACCAGGCGGCGGCAAGGACGGCGGGAAGGGCGGACGCGGGAAAGGCGGCGGCCCAGGATCGGGCGACAAGGCCGAGCAGGTCCTCGGGAAGGACTGGCGGAAGAAAATGGATTGAGGCCACGCCGCCGACCGCTTCGTAATCACAGGTGCAGAGGACGTTGGGAAAGATTCCCGGCGTCCTCCGCGCGTTTGGGCGGGCGCCTGCGCATGCCGCGGCGGGCCCCCCTCCCCCGGCCCCTCCCCCCGCTCCGCGGGGGGAGGGGAGCACTACGACGGGGAGGGATATCGCGGTTTGAAGCGAGGCTTCTGTCCTTGTCGGCACCCAGAGCAATCACAGCGATCGCGCCGAACTCTCCCCCTCCCCGCGGAGGGGGCCAGCCGCGGCATACGACGACGCCGGTCCTCTCGCCGCGGCCTTTCACTCGTCCACCGCCATCATTCCCTCCACCGGCCGTTCATCATTCGCTAATCGTCCCCAAACCATTGCGCGGGGCCGGGTTCGGCGCGCGGCACGGTTCGCGCACTGTGGGGGCCGCACCCTGTGACCCCGAGCGCCCCAATGAAACGAAAGATCATCATCGCCCTGGTCGCCATGCTGGCTCTGGCGATGATCGGGTTTGGATGGCTGTGGTTCGCGCCGTGCGGGATGGGCGGCTGCGCGCCCGTGTCGGAGCTGGAGAAGTACGAGACCGAGGGCTCGCAGCTGATGGACATCAACGGCCGCGCCTTCGCCACGCTGGGCTCCGGAAGCCGCACCACCGTCGCCATCGACACCCTGCCCAAGTACCTGCCGCAGGCGTTCCTGGCGGTGGAAGACCGGCGCTTCTTCCAGCACGGCGGCGTGGACTGGAAGCGCTTCGGCGGCGCCATGTTCAAGAACGTGAAGGCCGGCGGCGTGGAAGAGGGCGGCAGCACCATCACCATGCAGCTGGCGCGAAACCTCTTCCCCAAGGCGCTGCCGTACCGCGAGCGGTCGCTGCGGCGCAAGGTGCTGGAGGTGCGCGTGGCCCGGCAGATCGAGCGGTCGTTCGACAAGAACAAGATCCTGGAGCTGTACCTCAATCACATCTACCTGGGCGAGGGCGCCTACGGCGTGGACGCGGCCGCCCGCGAGTACTTCGGCAAGCCGGCCACGCGGCTCTCCCTGGCCGAGGCGGCGGTGCTGGGCGGGCTTCCCGTGTCGCCCTCGCGCATCAACCCGCGCGAAGACCGCGAAGCCGCCACCACCCGGCGCAACATCGTGCTGCGCGAGATGGCCAAGGCCGGCTTCATCACCCAGGCGCAGGCCCAGGCGGCCATCGCCGAGCCGATCCGCCTGTCGCGGCGCGGCCGCGCGCGGCCCCGGGTGGCCGGCGCCTGGTTCGTGGAGCGCGTGCGCCGCGAGCTGGGCGACGTGATGGGTGAGGTGGACGCCACCGCCGGGCTGCGCGTGTTCACCACCTACGACCCCGTGGCCCAGAAGGCCGTGGAAGACGAGGTGGCCCGCCAGGCCGCGGCGATCGAGTCGGGCGGGTTCGGCGCCTTCCGCCACCCCACCTACGCGAAGACCCGGGGCGAGACCGAGGACGGGAGCACGCAGTACCTGCAGGGCGCGGCCATCATCATGGAGGCGCAGAGCGGCGAGGTGCGCGCGCTGGTGGGCGGGCGCGACCACGAAGACAGCCCCTACGACCGCATATTCCAGTCGGTGCGGCAGCCGGGGTCGGCCTTCAAGCCCTTCGTGTACCTGGCCGCGCTCGAGCGGGGGACGCCCCCCACGCAGGTCTTCCAGGACCAGGCGATCAGCATCCCCATCCGCGGCGGGCGCAACTGGACCCCGCGCAACTACACGGGGACGTACGACGGGCCGATCACCGTGCGCGACGCGCTGGCGCGCTCGAAGAACACGGTGACGGTGCAGATCGCGCAGCAGGTGGGGATGAGCGACGTGATCCGCACCGCGCGCGACCTGGGGATCAGCACGCCGATCGCCGACATGCCCTCCACCGCGCTGGGCGCGTCGGAGGTGAAGCCGATCGAGCTGGTGCGCGCCTTCGCCGCCTTCGACAACGGGGGCCGGCTGGTGACGCCGCACTTCGTGAAGCGGGTGGAAGACGGCGAGGGGAACGTGATCTGGGAGGCCGAGCCCCAGTCGTCGGAGGTGATGGAGCCCTCGGCGGCGTTCGTGCTGACCAGCATGCTGCGCGACGTGGTGGACCGCGGCACCGCCACCCCCGTGCGCGCCGCCGGCTTCCGCGGCCCCGCGGCGGGGAAGACGGGCACCACCAACGGCGCCACCGACGTGTGGTTCGTGGGGTACACCCCCGACCTGGTGGGCTCGGTGTGGTTCGGCTTCGACAGGCCGGTGACCATCGTGAACAACGCGTCGGGCGGCTCGATCGCCGCGCCGGTGTGGGCGCGCATCATGAGCCGGATCTACCAGAAGCGCCGCCTCCCGGCCGAGTGGGCGCCCCCCGGCGGGGTGGTGACCGCGCAGGTCGACCGCCGCACCGGGCTGGCGATGGACGCCAACTGCCCCGGGAGCGGGCAGACCTACACCGAGTACTTCATCGGCTCGGCGCCGCTGCGGCAGGCGTGCTACCCGGCCGCGCAGTACCCCAACGTGGCGATGGGCGACAGCGCCTGGAAGGACGAGGAGGCGGGCGCCTGGGCCTACACCGACACGGTGGGGATGAGCGACCTGGAGCAGCGCGGGATCCAGTGGCCCGAGCTGGAGGCCGAGCGCCGCCGCCGGGCCGCCGGGGGCGCGCCGCCGGAGCCGCTGCCGGGCCAGGTGGAAGAGGAGCCGTACACCACCACCCCGCCGCTGGTGGGCTCGGGCACGCCGCCGCCGTCCACGCGCGGGAACACGGGGCGGCGCCGGACGACGCCGCTGCCGGGTGAGCCGGTGGCGGGCGGCGAGACCCCGGAGCCCGCCGAGCCGCGCCGCGAGCCCAGGGTGATCGGCACGCCGGTGGGCGGCGAGGGGACGGGGACCGGCACCACCGGCTCGGGGACGCCGCCGCCCGCCGACACCTCGGGCACGTAGCGGATGGACACACGCGAAAGCGCCGCGAAGTGAAACACGCGGCGCTCTGCGGGGTTGTACACGGCGCCGAACCCGCTCGCGGGGGCGGCGCCCTGCTTTCACGGGCCGGCGACGCTGTTCGCGGGCCAGGCATGGAGATCCGTTTGACGAATCGAATCCTGAGCGCGGCGGCTCTCTCCGCCGCGATTCTGCTTCCCGCCGCGCTGGGGGCCCAGGCCGCCCGGCCGGTGAACGCCCGCGCCACCGCCCCCGCGGCGGCCGGCGCGAGCTCGAGCGCGCGCGAGATGATGGCCGAGATGCAGCGCATCCAGGCGCGGCTGCAGGCGGTGCACAACCAGGTGATGCAGGACCCGGCGCTGCGCACCGCGCAGGAATCCCTGATGCGCGACGTGAAGGCCGCCATGCTGCGGGCCGATCCCGGGCTCGACGCGGCGGCCCGCCGGGTAGAGGCGATGCAGCAGCAGGTGATCGCCGCGCAGCAGCGGCGCGACATGCGTGCGCTGCAGCAGCTGAACACCGAGCTGGCGCCGATCCAGCAGCGCTTCATGCGCGCGCAGGAGCAGGTGATGCGGCAGCCCGGCATCGCCACCCGCGCGCGGCAGCTCGAGACGCAGCTGCACCAGCGGATGCTGCGCGTGGAGCCCGACACCGACCGCCTGCTGGAGCGCGGCAAGCAGCTCCAGGCGCGGCTGATCCGCCTGCAGCAGGCGGGGGTCCCGGTGGCTCCGCGCAACTGACCGCGGATCGCCGGCGGATTTGGCGAGGGCCCTCTCCCGGTTTCGGGAGGGGGCCCTCGGTGCGTCTGGCCTCGATCAGTGGGAATCTCACGCAGAGCAGCAGAGGACGCAGAGAAAATCGTGCTGTTCTCTGCTGCTCTGCTGCTCTGCGTGAGCCATCGTCTCCGAATCTCTCCCCGAAGGATGCTTGGCGATCCGGCGTCAGACCCGTTCCTCGCGACGAATCATCGCCGCACGCGGTCGAAGCGCAGCTCGCGGACGCGGTCGGTTCCCAGCGTGAACGCCTGCACCCGCCCGTCCCTGCCGCGGACGAAGCGCACCAGCGACCCGCCCGGCCCCGAGAACGCGTCGGCGTAGACCGGCGTCAGGCGGAAGGTGGTGCTGGGGCGCATCCGCAGCACCAGCGCGCCGTCGACCACGGCGGCCGTGTAGGTGGCCTCGGCCTCGTCGCTGCGGTACTCGCCGGCGTAGGTGACCAGCCTGGCCGGGGTGGTGTCGGCCGCGGCGGCCGGCTCGTACATCACCGTGTCGCCATCCGGGTACACGATGCGGAGCTGAACCGGGCTCGCGTCCACGAACTCGAGCCGCGTGCCCGCCGTGCCGAAGCGGAACACCCCGCCGCCCGCGGGCACCAGCTCGGTGCCGCCGCCCGTCCGCAGCTTGCCGTCCACCATCCGCATCCGCAGCGGCGCGCCCGTGCGGCGGCTGCGGTACACCCCGGCGCGCCGCTCGAGCTCCGCCGGCTCCACCGCCACGGGGGGCACCGCGGCAGGGGGCGTCTCGGGGCGCAGGCGGTCGGCCATGAACAGGGCGGCCGCGCGGATGGCCAGCTCCGGGTTGGCGTTGGCCGCGTTGCACAGCAGCGCCACCGAAACCCCCGCCTCGGGGTAGCGGGCCAGGTACGCGCGGTAGCCGGCCGTGGCCCCGCTGTGGCTCACCTCGCGCAGGCCGCGGAACTGGCTCACGGTCAGCCCCAGCGCGTAGTCGATCTTCCGCCCGTTGGAGAGCACGCCCTGGGTCTCCAGCACGTTCAGCCCGGGGATGGTGCCGGCGTCGAGCGCCTGGTTCCAGCGCAGCAGGTCGTCGATCGTTGTCAGCAGTCCGCCGTTGCCGTGCACGTTCTCGAACGGCATCTGCAGGTGCCAGGCGCCGCCTTCCAGCGTGTAGGCGCTCGCGCGGCCCTTCACGGTGCGGGTGAAGTCGTCGCGCCACTCGGTCTTCGTCATCCCCAGCGGCTGGAACAGCTCGCGCTTGCTGAACTCGGCGAAGCTCACGCCGCTCACCCGCTCCACGATCATGGCGAGCAGGTTGTAGCCGGTGTTGCTGTACGAGTATTCGGCGCCGGGGGTGAAGTTGAGCGCGCGCTGGCGGCTGATCACGTCGAGCGCGTGCGCGTGGGTGTAGATGCGCGTGCCGCGCGGCCACCCGGCCAGTGACATCACGCTTCCCCAGTCGCGCAGGCCGCTGGTGTGGTTCAGCAGGTGGCGCAGGGTGATGGGGGTGCCGTAGTCGGGCACCTCGGGCACGTGCTTCCGCACGTCGTCGTCCAGCGAGAGCTTGCCCTGCTGCGCCAGCCGCACGATGGCCGCCGCCGTGAACTGCTTGCTGACGGAGCCGGCCTCGAACACCGTTCCCGGCGTGTTGGCGATGCCGTGCTCCAGGTTGGCGCTGCCGTACGCGCGGGAAAGGATCGTGCGCCCGTTCTGCGCCACGCCCACGGCGCATCCGGGCGACTCGGCCTTGTTCCAGGCGGCGAAGAGCGAGTCCACGCGCACGGCGGGGTCAGTCTGTGCGGCGGCCGGCGCGGCGAACAGCGCCAGCGGCACGAAAAGAAGGTGACGGGTTCGCATGGGCGTGGGGGTGCGGGCGGAGGGTGGTGCGAAAGATTTGTTTCCGAGTGGACGTGTCCCGTGGCCATTTGGTTTCAAGGGGTCCCGTCGGAGGGGCCGCGTCAGGCGAGTTCCGCATGGCTGTGCAGGAAAAAGCTCTCCGTGCCATGCATCCGTGCGCGCCAGCCGAGCGCCGCGAGCCGATCCTCCATCGCGGCGGGGCGGGCGCGGTAGTACTCCTTCTGCTGCTCAATTAGGTTATTCACCGTTCATTCCGCCTTCGTTCTGACACCGTGCTGTGGACGCGTCGCCAATGGATGAGCTACAACGCCGCTTGCTGAATCGAATCTATTCGGCATTCCGGGAGACCGGCGAATGGCCCCGCTCCCGAAAGATCGAGCTGGAATTCGCAGACGAAGCGGAAATCGACGACATCGCAGATGATCTCGGGTTCGAGTACGTGATGTGCGAAAATCCGTCGCGGGCCGACGCGGAGTGTCGCCTCGGAATTCGTGGACTTGCAGAATGCGACGGCGCTGAGGATGACATTCGGAACTTCTTATCTGCTCTTCCGCTGTTTGCGGAAAAGTACAAGGAAGCTAATGACGGCAGCCTCTCGACCGAAGAGATCCAGAGTAAGCTTGGGATTGATTCTCGCTCAATGCTGAGGCTAACGAAAATCCTCCGCGAAGCGGGTCGCATCTGGTCTAGTTGCGGACTATCGCAGGATGGCTCAGGCACATTTACGCCGAACCGGATCGCCTACAGAGTCCGAAACGTGAAGAGCATTGACGAGTTCTACGATACGCCTACATCGACGAATCGGCGATCACGGCCACCACCGGGTTATACATCCTATCCTGCAGCAACGGCACGGACTTTCGCAGGGTCTGAAGCAGCCGGTGGAAGCGTCGTTCAGATTCAGCTTGACCTCATTCGGAATGCGGATCTTCGTCAGCTGCTTGCGAAAGATCTCCGAGAACTCGAACTGTGTTTCCGGCTCGAGGCATGGAAAGCAGTGGGCGTTATCGCTGGGAGTTGTTGCGAAGCGATCCTTCTGGAACTGCTCGGGCGGGACCCTCAGCTCATCCCTGAGAAGGACAGGGGTGATTGGCAAAGGAAGTATGGGCTAAAAGACCTCGCTCGTGTTGCTGGTTCTGTGGGTCTGCTAGCGCCACTTGAGCGGACTATGGCCGAGCACCTAAAGGAGTGGAGAGATTTGGTACATCCTATCCGCCAGATCGGGTCTCCACGACCGACTCAGCGCACTGCTAAAGCATTGATCTCGGTCTTGGAACTTCTCAGCGAGAGCTTGGATAGAGCTGAGGCGTCCCTTACGACGGATAAATAGGGACGCGCAGGCGGAACTCGGCGCCGCCGTCCGACGCGTTCGACACGTCCACCGTCCACTCGTGCTCGCGGGCCAGGCGGCGGACCACGGCCAGGCCCAGGCCCGTCCCGTCCGAGCCGCTGTAGAAGGGCTCCCAGATGCGCTCCAGGTCGCCGGGCGCGATGCCGGGGCCGTGGTCGCGCACGGTGATGTCGGCCCCGGCGGCGGAGTGGCGGGCACGCAGCTCGACCGCGGTGCCGGCGGGGGCGTGGGCGATGGCGTTCAGCAGCAGGTTGAGCACCGCCTGCGCCAGCGGCTCGCGCGCGGCGTGGGCCTGGGTGCCGTTCGCATCCACCACCATCCGCACGCCTCCCTTCTCGGCACGGCTCCCCAGCAGCAGCGACAGGTCGTCGAAGAGCGGGGCCAGCGGCGTCACCGCATCGCCCGCCACCGCCCGCGGCGCGCGCCGGGCGATCCCCAGCAGGTTGGCCACCAGCCGCTCCACCCGCCCCACCTCTTCCAAAATCACCCCCGCGTAGCGCCGGCGCTTTCCCTCTTCCACGTCGTCTTCCGCCAGCCGCTGGGCGAGGGAGCGCACGCCGGTGAGCGGGTTGCGGATCTCGTGCGCCAGCGACGCCGCCAGCTCGCCGACCACGGCCAGGCGCTCCTGCTCGGCGGCCGAGGCGGCGATCTCGCCGGTGCGGGCGGCGCGCACCTCGATGTCGTAGAAGCGCAGCCGGGCCACGCCTACGAACACCAGCGCCTGGATCCACACCATCATCAGCGGCATCGCGTAGGTGGCGATGGCGCCGCCGGTGAGCATCCCGCCGATGATCCCCACGGGGAAGACGGCCACCATCAGCCCCAGCACCACCCGCCCGGCGCGCAGCTGCCGCCGCGTGCTGCCGATCGCCTTCATCCGCTTCCCCATCTTCCGTACCAGCACCACCGTGGCGACCGACCACGCGCCCAGGTTCCAGGCCATCAGCAGCGCCTCGGCGTGGCTCCGGCCGATGGACGCCTGGTCCACCGGGAGCAGCACCAGCCCCAGCGCGATCGCGCCGGCGGGCGCCCACGGCTTCCTGCTGGCTTCGGACATGGCGAAGGCCAGGAACAGCGCGGGCGACATGTGCACCGCCGCGCTCACGATCGGCCCCATCCCGCGCCAGTCGTCGGTCGCGTACGCCCACCCCTGCGCCGCCAGCCAGGTGGCGATGGAGAGCTGGAAGGCGGCGAACCAGCGGGCGCCGTTGCTGCGCGGGTTGAACAGCAGCAGCAGCGACGACCCGAAGACCGTCACACCCAGCGCGAAGAAGGCGACGGCCGCGGCTGCAGGGTTCATCAGAAGGTGAGCCCCATGCCCAGGATGATCGTGCGGTTGGAGAAGAAGGCGGGGACGTCGCGGCGCTCGGCGTAGCCCGGGCCGTAGGTATAGGCCTGCACGTTGTTCCTGTCCAGCAGGTTCAGCATCTCCAGGTACAGCACGCCCACGCTCCCGTTCATCGGCAGGTAGCGCATCACCCGCCCGTCGAGCCGCGTGTAGGCGGGCATCCGCTCGCCGTTGGGCGTGCCGTACACCGCCCGCCCCTGCGCGTCGGCGCCGGTGATCGGGGTGAAGGGGCGGCCGGTGCCCAGGCGCACCGTGCTCCCCACCTCGAAGCCGCGCGGCAGCGTCAGCCGCGCCACGCCGGTCAGCGTGTGCGTCACGTCCACCGTACTCGAGACGCGGCGTCCGTCTTCCAGCTCCACCGTGCCGTCCAGGTACGAGTAGGTGATCCAGCCGTTCAGCGCCCTCTGCCGGCTCCAGCGCACGATGGCGTCCATCCCCATCGCCCGCCCGGCCACCACCCGCGGGCCGTCGCCGCTCTCGGTGTAGCCGCCGTAGTCCTTCACGAACCCCTCCACCTTCACGCTGGGCTCGCCGCCGCGCTCGGCGCCCACCACGGCGTGGCGGGCCACGGTGGGCACGCCGCCGGGCGAGCCCGCGTCGGGGAGCTGGTACTTCGTCCTCCACCGCCCCTGGTGGAACACGCCGCCGCCCGCCCGCAGCGTCCACCCGCCCGGGGCGCGCACGGCGAGCGCCAGCCGCGGGTCCACCGTCCACGCGCCCTCGCCCGGGAGCCGGTCGGCGCGGATGCCGCCGATCAGCGCCACGCGCGAGCCCACCTGGCGCTCGGCCTCCACGTAGGCACCGGCGTGGGTGGCGTCGGCCAGCCGCTCGGTGGTTGCGGAGGGCGAGCCGGGGGCGAGCTGGTCGCTGGTGGGAAGGGTGCCCTCCTCGCGCGCGTCCATCCACGCGCCCTCCACGCCCGCGCGGATGCGCCCGTCGCCCCAGGCCAGGTCGCCTTCCAGCCGGCCGCGGGCCGCGCGGTCGTCGCGCTCGCGGTCCAGCACGCCGTAGGTGTAGCCCGTGGTGCGCGTGGTGAACGAGAGCGACCCACGCAGGCCGCGGCTCCCGTCCAGCGACACGGTGCGCCCCGAGAGCGCGGCCAGGCGGTTCATCCCCCGGCTCTGGAAGGCGCCGGTCCAGCCGTAGTAGTCCACGTCTTTCGCCGAGCGGTCGCCGTCGGCCATGGCCACCAGCTTGATCTGCGTGCCGGCGCGCGGCTCCCACACGGCGCCGGCCACGCCCTCGCGCGAGATGGGGGCGCGGCTGAACTCGTCGCGGCGGCCGTGCATGGCCAGCAGCAGCGACACGTCGGTGGCGCGCACGCTGGCCCAGGCGCCGGCGCGGCGGCCCAGCGGCAGGGCGCCGTTCACGCCCAGCTGCACCGTGCTGGCCATCAGGTTCAGGCGCCGCGCGGCGGGGCGGCCGGTGGTCTCGATGTCGAGCACCCCCGAGAGCGCGTCGCCGTAGCGCGCCGAGAAGCCGCCGCTGGAGAAGTAGGCGTTGCGGATCACCTGCGAGTCGAGGATGCCGAAGGCGGCGCCGTTCAGGTTCTCGTAACGGCCAGGATAGACGAGCCGCGAGCCGTCGATGAACACGGGGGACTCGGACGGGTCGCCGCCGCGCACGTACAGGTCGCTCCCGTCGCCGGCGCGGGTCACGCCGGGCATGGTCTGGAAGCTCTGCATCACGTCGGCGCTGCCGCCGGGGGTGGTGAGCACGTCGATGCGGCGCAGCGCCGTCTGGCTGCGCGTGTCGTCGAGCCGGTTGCCGCCGTCGGCCACCAGCGGCGCCATCACCAGCGCGCTCCCGCGGTTCGCCGACGCGGCCTGCACGGCACCGCCCGCCCGCGCCGCCGTGGACGACGAGGTGGTGGACGCCGAAGCGGCCGGGGGCGCCGGCGCGGCGGCCCCGGTGGAGGTCTGCGGCGCGGCGCCGCCCAGCTTCTGCTGGAACCGCGCGTCGGCGGGGAAGAGGCGGGCGCCGCGCTCCCAGGTGGCGCGGGCGTCGGCCTCGCGGTTCACGCGCTTGTACAGGTCGCCCAGGTAGAGGTAGGTCAGGGCGTAGTGCGGGTGGTCGGCGCGGCCGTTCTGCTGCGCCAGCAGCGTTTCGAGCTGCCGGATGGCCTCGTTGGTCCTGCCCAGGAAGGCGGGGGTGTGGAAGTGGTTCATCGCCAGGGTGAAGCGCGCGTCCCAGTGCGTGCTGTCGATCTGCAGCGCCTGCTCGAGCAGCTCGTTGGCCTGGCCCAGCAGCACGCCCTTCTGCATCATCTCGGCGAAGGGGATGCGGCAGCGGCTGGCCACGTTCGCCAGCCCGATGCGCGGCGCCACGTCGCGCGGCGCGTCCTTCGCCCACTGCTGGTAGAGCCGCTCGGCACGGTCGGCGGCGGCCAGGGCGGGCACCTCGGTGTTGGCCTGCGCGGCGGCCATGCACTGCTGCAGCGCGGCGGCGGCCTCGGCGTGGGGATCGGCCTGCGCGGCGGCGGTGCCGGTGGCGGCCAGCAGGGCCGCGGCGAGCGCGGCGGCGGTCTTCGAGAAGGACATCGTTTAGTCTCCGGTGTCGGGGGTGGATCGTCACCTCGTGTGGTGACGCCACCCTGTAAGGCAACCGCGAGACCGCGTGTGCCGATTCTGTAAGTCGTTTGGATTGCCGTAGATAGAGAGATCGGCGACGCGCGGCGGGTGCAGCCGGAGGGCGACAGTGCAGCCGCGCGGCTGCACCCGGTGTGCTGCACCGGGCTGCACCCGGGCTTGCCACGGTACGATGCTCGCAACATCGTTCTGGCATGAACGATTGCATGGAAAGCACCTCACAGGGGCTGCTGCCGCTGCTGCTGCGGGCCCGCGCGGCGGTGGCCGAGCACGTGGAGCACCGGCTGGAGCCGTGGAGCCTGTCGCTGGCCAAGCTGCGCGCGCTGGAGCAGCTGGCCGCCGAGCCCGAGGGGCTGCCGCTGGGCCAGCTGGCCGAGCGGCTGTGCTGCGTGAAGAGCAACGTGACCCAGCTGGTGGACCGGCTCGAGGCCGACGGCTACGTGCGGCGCGTGCCCAAGGCCAGCGACCGCCGCTGCGTGGTGGCGATGATCACGCGCCCCGGGCTGGAGCGCTTCGAGAGCGCCGCCGCCGCGCGCGACGAGGCCGAGCGCGAGGTGCTGGAGCGCCTGAACGACGGCGACCGCGAGCGGCTGGTGAACCTGCTGGAGCGCCTGACCGGCGACGAGGTGGGCTGATGGGGTACGGCCTGAGCCCCGACGCCTTCATGGACGACGACGGCGAGCTGGACGCCGCCTTCCCCCTGGGCGACGGCACCGCCGACAGCGGCGCCACGGTGGAGTGCCCGTACTGCGGCGAGGCGGTGGAGATCGTGCTGGACCCCGGCAGCGGCACGCGCCAGGAATACGTGGAAGACTGCGAGGTCTGCTGCCGCCCGTGGCAGGTGTCGGTCGCGTACGGGGCCGACGGCTCGGCGGACGTGGGCGTGGTGGCGGCGGACGATCCGGACTGAACCGCGGTACGGAGGTACGGAGGTACGGGGGTACGGAACGGCGGACGGATCTGGGGCGGGGAGCGGCGGGTATGGCTGCTTCCCGCTTGCGTTTGCGTGTAACGAAACCTTGCGGAGGCGCCGCCGCTGGTGCCCGGGGACGGGCTTTTGCTTAGGTTGGGCGAGGGATGGCGTCGCTGCCGGCCTGGATCTTCGCGTGCAGTCCGCGAAGGCGGACTTCCCGAAGTTCCAGCCGCCGGTTTCAACCGGCGGATGAATCCCGGCGGATACGATGTGGGGTGACACGCTGATCGACCGCTGACCGGTAGCCGATCCGGGTGAGCTCGAAACCCGGCCCGGCGCGAACGAGACGGACGGAGAAGAGACCGATGCAACTGCTGGTGATCCGCCATGGGCTAGCGGGCGACCGCGACGAGTTCGCCTTTACCGGGCGGCCCGACTCGGAGCGGCCGCTGACCCGCGAGGGGAAGGTGAAGATGCGGCGCGCGGCCGGGGGGCTGCACTCCATCGTCTCGGACCTGGACCTGCTGGCCACCTCGCCGCTGGTGCGCGCGGTGCAGAGCGCCGAGGTGGTGGCCGACGTGTTCGGCGGGATGCCGATCACCACCGTCGACCAGCTTTCGCCCGACCACGCCCCCGACGACCTCCTCCCCTGGCTGCGCAGCCACGACCCCGGCACCACCATCGCCATCGTGGGGCACGAGCCGCACCTGGGGTTCCTGATCGGCTGGCTGCTCACGGGGCGCCACGAGAGCTTCGTGGAGCTGAAGAAGGGCGGCGCCGCGCTGCTGGAGTTCGACGACCCGCCCAGCGCCGGCGGCGCCACGCTCCTCTGGTCGCTCACGGCGAACCAGCTGCGCACGCTGCGCAAGGCACGGTGAAAGCGCCGGCCGGCCTGCTCGACCAGCCCGCCGACCGCGGCGCCCGCCGGCTGGCGCTGGGCTTCCTGGAAGAGACCGCGGCCGCCCACGCCCGCCTCGAAGAGGGGGGCGACGACAAGGCGCTGCACGACTTCCGCGTGGGCCTGCGCCGCCTGCGCAGCACCCTGCGCGCCTGGGCCGCCCATCTCACCGGCAGCGTGGGGAAGAAGGACCGCCGCCGCCTTTCCGCCCTGGCCGACGCCACCGGCGAGGCGCGCGACCTGGAGGTGCACGCCGCCTGGGTGCAGAAGCGCATCGGCGCCCTGGCCGAGCCGGAGCGCCCCGGCGCCGAGCGCTCGCTGAACGCCCTGCGCGCCGACAAGGAGAAGGCCGACGAAGGCGTGCGCCGCGAGGTGGCGAAGGACTTCGGCCGGGTGCGCTGGCGGCTGGCGAAGCAGCTCCGCTTCTACCAGGTGCAGATCGACGTGGACCAGCCGGAGGGCGGCCCCCGCACCTCGGCCGTCCTGGCGCGCCTGGTGGACGAAGCCGCCGACCTGCTGCGCCGCCGGCTCGCCGACGTCCACGACATCGACGACCAGGAGGAGGCGCACCTGGCCCGCATCGCCGCCAAGCGCCTGCGCTACCTGCTGGAGCCGTTCACGGCCGAGCTCGAAGGCGCGGCCGATGTGGTCAAGCGCCTCAAGCGCCTGCAGGACGCGCTGGGCGAGATGCACGACGCGCACGTCCTCCTCGCCCGCATCCCCGACCCAAACGGCAAGCGCGCCGACGCGGACGGCGACGACGAGGCCGCCGGGATCCGCGCGCTGCGCTCGGCGCTCGAGGAAGAGCGGCGGGCGAATTTCGCGGCGGTGGAGGAAAGCTGGCTGCACGGCCGCGCGGAAGGCTTCTTCGCCGACGTACACGCGGTGGCCGAGGTGGCGCGCACCCGCGGCGAGCCCGACCGCGAGATCGAGCGCAAGTACCTGCTCAAGCGGATGCCCGCCATCCGGCAGCTTCCCGTGCGCATCCAGGAGCTGGACCAGGGCTACCTTCCCGGCGACCGGCTGGCCGAGCGCGTGCGCCGCGTGCGCGAGGGCGGCGAGGTGCACTACTACCGCACGGTCAAGCTGGGCCGCGGCATCAGCCGCATCGAGGTGGAGGAGGAGACCACCGACCGCATCTTCCGGAAGCTGTGGCCGCTGACGAAGGGGAAGCGCGTCCGCAAGCGCCGCTACAAGGTGGACGACGGCGGCTTCACCTGGGAGATCGACCGTTTCCGCGACCGCCGTCTCGTCCTCTGCGAGGTGGAGCTCCCGTCGGAGGACGTCGATCCCCCCATCCCCCGCTGGCTGGCGCGCGAGATGGTGCGCGAGGTGACCGACGAGGGCGAGTTCGCGAACATCAATCTCGCGAAGTAGGCCGGGCGAATGAATTCGCGGCAACAACCACACGAAGTCCGCCTTCGCGGACTACCGGCTCTGGTGTAGCCGCGGTGCTGGTGCGCGGAGCTGGGGTCCGGGTGGGTGATGCGGCGGCTGCACGGACTGACTGCCTCACGCGGAGATGCCCGCGTGCAGTCCGCGAAGGCGGACTTCCCGCCCTTCCAGCCGCCGGTTTCAACCGGCGGATGATCCCGGCGGATGAACCCGGTCCGGCTCGGACGATCGTACTACAGGGAGATGTTCGCGTACGGCTCCGCGCGCCTTTCGACCCTCGCAGCGGTGTTCTGATCGGGAGATGCTGCGCGTTCTCTCCCGGCCGCCCCCTCAACCGGATCCGGATGCGCCTGACCTTTTCGCCGCCGCGCGCGGTGCTGTCCATCGCCGCCGCGCTGATCGCGCTCGCCCTCTCCATCCACCCGGCCGCCGCGCAGGCGGCCGGGTCGCTGGCGGGGCGCGTGACCAGTGCCGCGGGCGCGCCCGTGGCGGACGCCGTCGTCACCGCCACGGCCGCCGGCGGCGAGGCACGGCGCGCACGCTCGGGCACGGACGGGGCGTGGCGGATCACGCGGCTGGCGCCGGGCGCGTACACCGTGCGCGTCGCCCGCGTGGGCTTCGCCAGCGCCGAGCGGACGGTGCAGGTCGCGTCCGGCGCGGAGGGCCGGGTCGACCTGGCGCTCACGGAGACGGACGTGGCGCTCGCGCCGGTGGCAGCCGTGGGCCGGCGCGACGCCGAGCGCGAGCGCACGCGCTTCGAGACCGAGGCCGGCGTCACGACGCGGGTGATCACCGGGCGCGACATCAAGGTGCTTCCCGGCCTGGGCGAGGCCGACGTGATGCGCGCGGTGGAGGTGCTGCCGGGGGTGGTCACCACCTCCGACTTCTCCAGCGCCTTCAACGTGCGCGGCGGCTCGTCGGACCAGAACCTGGTGCTGCTGGACGGCTTCCCGATCTTCAACCCCTTCCACCTGGGCGGCCTCTTCTCCGTCTTCAACTCCGACGCGGTGGCGCGCGCCGAGCTCCTCTCCGGCGGCTTCGGCGCGGAATACGGCGGGCGCGTGTCGTCGGTGCTGAACATCGAGAGCAAGCCCGGCGGAGGCCCCGACGGCTTCGGCGCCGAGGTGGGCGTGTCGCTGCTCGCCACGCGCGTGGCCCTGCACGGCAACCTCCCCCGCGGCGTGCGCCGCATCCTCGGCGGCGGCGACGAGGGCGGGTGGCTGATCTCGGCGCGGCGCTCGTACTTCGACGTGGTGCTGAAGCCGGTGGTCGACTTCCCCTATCACCTCACCGACGTGCAGGGGACGGCCACGCTGGCCACCCGCGGCGGCGGACGCCTGCGGCTGGTGGGCTACGTGGGGCAGGATGTGCTGAACCTGGAAGACTTCGAGCCGCCGGGGATCGACAGCACCGAGACCAACATCCTGCGCATCCGCTGGAACTGGGGGAACCGGGTGATCGGCGCGCGGCTCGAGCAGCCGGTGGGCGAGTGGTTCGCCACGGCCAGCGTGGGCGTGTCGCACTACGGCGAGGCGCTGGGCTTCACCGACTTCTCCGACACGCGCTTCGCGTCCGACATCACCCAGCTCACCGCGCGCGCCGACGCCGCCCGGCCGCTGGGGCCGCGGGTGACGATCAAGGCCGGCGGCGAGCTGACCCGGATGGGCTACCACAACGTGGGCGAGGCCGGCGGCACCACCTTCTTCTCGGGCGAGCGCAGCGGGTGGATGACGGGCGGGTTCGGGCAGCTGCGCTGGGTGCCGAGCTCGCTCTGGATCGTGGAGCCGGGGGTGCGCGTGGACGCGTGGCACGCGGGGGTCACGCGGGCGTACGTGGCGCCGCGGCTGGCGGCCAAGCGCTTCTTCGGCGCGCAGCGCGACGGGGCGGTGAAGGTGGCGGGGGGGCGCTACGTGCAGTTCGTGCACTCGCTGCGCGACGAGCAGCTCCCGGTGAGCAACGACTACTGGATCACGGCGGATGAGAACGTCCCCGCCGTGGTGAGCGACCAGGCGCAGCTGGGCATCGAGAAGTACTGGGGCGAGCGGTGGTACGCATCGGCCGAGGCGTATTACCGCAGCTACCGAGGCGTGACCGACCTGAACGCGGCCGACGACCCCAACGACGAGGCCGACGACCTGCTGGAGGGGCGCGGCTACAGCTACGGCGCCGACCTGATGGTGCGCCGCACGCAGGGGCGGTTGCGCGGGTGGATGACGCTGTCGCTGCTGAAGGCCCAGCGCACCTTCCCCGACGCGCTCCGGCTGGGGCTGGAGGGGGTGCCCGAGGAGGTGACCTTCCCGCCGGTGTTCGACCGGCGGGTGGACCTGGACGTGGTGGGCGAATACCTGCTGCCGGGGAAGATCGAGGCGGGGCTGCGGCTGAACTTCGGCAGCGGCGTGCCGTATTCGCGCCCGGTGGCGGCCTATGCCGGGTTCGAGACCGACCTGGTGAACGGCGGCTACCGCGTGCCGCGCCCCATCGGCAAAACCCCCGAGGTGCCGATCTACGTGGTTCCGGGGGATCGAAATCGCCAGCGCTACCCGGCCTATTCGCGGCTCGACCTCACCTTCCGCCGCACCTGGACGCGCCGCTGGGGCACCTTCACGCCGTACGCGCAGGTGCTGAACGCGACGAACCAGAAGAACGTCCTCTTCTACTTCTACCAGTTCGACACCGACCCGCCCACCCGCAGCGGCGTGAGCATGTTCCCCGTGCTGCCGACCATTGGGTTCGAGGCGACGTTCTGACCGCTCGACCCATTCTCAGTAGCGGGACCACCACGCGCGGAAGGAAACCACTACAGAACAGCGGAGGAGCTGAGAAACCTGGGACCGGTCTCCGCTCCTCCGCTGTTCACCGCAACGCGACGGACGCGCGCCGCGGCACGCTAGCTACGCCTCGTCGTTGCAGGAGCAAAACGTGCACGAGCCGTCCCACGAAAAGCATTCCGTATCCCCATTGCAGTGCGTCGGGCTCGCCGACTGTATGCCTTCGCAACCTTCGACGGCGCAGTGCGTCCAGCACTGCGAGTGCACCCCCGACCCCTCCACGTCTTCCAGACCCCGCACCGTGCCACCCCGCTGGGAACGGTCGACCTCGAACGACTCCACGTGAAGGTCTTCGAGCCGGAGCTTCACCTTTTTCATGGCCGATCCTCCGTGATGGGGTAGCGGACGGTCGTTCCGAGTGCCGTTCGACGTGGCACGCAGAGCCGCCCAGGTTTATAAATAGTGGCGGAAATGGGAGACGGCAAGAGACATCCAGTCCAATCAGTCGCCGCCGGCCACCTGCCGTGGTGGCTCGCCCGGCTCCCCCGTTCCGGTGAGGTCGATGGCGATCCTCGCGGTGTGCTCGGCGAACTCGGATCGGTCGGAGAAACATCCGCCGTGAAGCCTTCTCCTCGACACGTCTTGCAGCCTGGATGCCTCGCCTTTCCCGCGCTGCCACCGTTCGTCTATGCCGCGTCCATCCCGAATCTCTGATAGCGGCCGAATCGACTCTATCTCGCCGGCGATTGTGCGACCGGATGCCAGGCCGGAGTAACTCGCGCGTCGTCGTCTGCCGTCCAGGCTTCTTTCCCCGCAAATCCGGTCGCTGCCGGGCGGGAACGTCGTAGACGCAGTCGAGTTTCTCCAAGTTGTCAGCACAACCACTCGAACGTCCTCTTCTACTTCTACCAGTTCGACACCGACCCGCCCACCCGCAGCGGCGTGAGCATGTTCCCGGTGCTGCCCACCATCGGGTTCGAGGCGACGTTCTGATACCAGATCCGCATGATCAGTTGCTGGATCGAAACAGCTGAGGGTCACACGGAGACGCGGAGTAGAACGGAGGAAACGGAGAACTACGACGAAGTTCTCCGTTTCCTCCGTTCTACTCCGCGGTCCTCCGTGACGCGGTTGCAGTAAGTGGTTGGCCGGATTCGCGGCCTGCGCGTCGCTCAAAGGGTGCGGGCCTGCTCCACGCGCACCGTCAGCCTGTCGAGCGCGTGGAAGGGGAACGGCGTCGTCCAGTGCGAG
>DASWMA010000604.1:0-1866 GCA_036399995.1 Longimicrobium sp.
GGTCACACGGAGGAACGGAGAAGAACGGAGGAAACGGAGGAACGCCATCGCGCTCCCTCCGCTCCCTCCACTGTACTCCGTTTCTCCGTGTGACCCCTCAGGCGATGCCGCTCATCCACTGGACCTCGGGATTCGGCATCACCGTCTCACGGCCGCGGCGGGGGTGGCGCCAGTCCACGCAGAGGGGCGCCGCCCAGCGCCGATCGCACCAGAAAGCTGAACTCCCAGCCGCTGGCGCCGCGGCGGAAGCCGGCGCGCAGGTCGGAGTAGCCGCGCTGGTTGACGAACTCGGGCGGCGCGGCCCACACGCCGCCCCCGCCGGTGCTCACCACGCCGCGGTCCAGCAGCCCCGCGAGGCGCTCCAGCTCGCCGGCGCGGGGGCCCTGCCACCCGGCGATCGCCTCGCCCGGCCCCTCCGGCCCGTCGAGGGTGGAGGTGAAGTCGCGCGCCATCACCCGCCGCAGCGCCTCGACGTCCTTGCGCCGCGCCGCCTCGCGCACGGCCAGCGCGAAGTCGGCCAGCCCCAGCTGCCGCGCATCGAGCGGGGGGCGCGCCTCGTGGACCACGCGCGACTTCTCCACGCGGCCCGCGGGAAAGCCGCGGCACACCATGCAGCGCACCAGCAGCTCGGTGCTGTCCACCCGCACCACCGCCAGCCGCATGAACGCCCACGGCAGCGTGACCGACCCCGAGTCGCCGCGCAGCACCACCCCCGGCTCGGCGCTCCACACCTCGGTCGCGGTGAACGGGGGCGGGCCCGAGGGTAGCGGCGGGGGCGCGGGCGGCTGCACCACGCGCCGCGGCGGCGGCGTGCACGCGGCCGCGGCGAGCAGCGCCAGCGCGGCGAGGCGGGCGGTGCGCCGCATCACGCCGCCACCGCGGGGGCGGGGTGGATCGAGACACCGGGGATCGAGGCGGGGCCGCGGTTCGGCATCGTGATCGGGGGCCGTAGGACAACGGGGATCGCGCACGGGGTTCAGCCTGGATGACAGAACGTTGGCCGGGAGCGGGGCGCGACGTAAATTCCGTGGCGAGGAAGGTCCCGGCAACCCACCCTGCCCCCGCATCCCTCCCGTGTCCGCACCGCTCGCCCTGATCTGCTCGGTTCCGCTCGAATCGCGGACCCTGAGAGAGTCGCTGGTCTCGCGGATGGACATCGAGGTCGGGCGGAAGGTGGCGTGCTTCGGAGTGCTCGACGGCGCGCCGGTGATCGTGTTCGCCGCGGGGATGGGCAAGACCAACGCCGCGCACGGGCTGACCGCGCTGCTGGAGCGCCGCGAGGTGCGCGGGATCATCGGCTTCGGCGTGGCGGGGGCGTACGCCGGCTCGGGGCTGCAGGTGGGCGACGTGGCGCTGGCCTCGAAGGCGGTGTACGGCGACGAGGGGGTGGAGGCGCCCGGCGGCTGGCTCTCCACCGAGGGGATCGGCATCCCCCTGCTGGAGCAGGACGGCCAGCCGGTGTACAACGAGATCGTGCTGGACGCCGGCCGGGTGCGGCGCGCCACCGACGCGCTGACCGCCGCGGGGGTGCACGTGCGCGTGGGCCCGTTCGTCACCGTGTCGGCGTGCTCGGGGACGGCGGCGCGCGGGGCGGCGGTGGCGGCACGCTTCGGCGGGATGGTGGAGGGGATGGAGGGCGCGGCGCTGGCGCACGTCTCCGCGCTGTACGCCTGCCCCTTCCTGGAGGTGCGCGCCGTCAGCAACCCGGTGGAAGACCGCGACCTCTCGAAGTGGCGGCTGCAGGACGCCGCGAACGCGGCCCAGCGCGCCGTCCGCGCGCTGGTGGCCGCGCGCGAGATGGTGTTTCCCTGAGGCCGATGTCTAGCATAACGCTGCGAAGCCCCTCCCACGGATGCGTGGGAGGGG
>DASWMA010000605.1:0-24178 GCA_036399995.1 Longimicrobium sp.
ACGCTCTTCCGCCACTCGTGGCAGAATTGCCGTGGGGACACAACGTCGTTCTGCTGGAGAAGGTCTCGACCACGGCCGAGCGGCTCTGGTACGCGGAGATGGCGGCGCGGCATGGCTGGAGCCGGAACGTGCTGCTGCACCAGATCGAGACCGGGCTGCAGACGCGTTCCGGGACGGCGGTCACCAACTTCGACCGCACTCTCCCGGCTCCGCACTCCGACCTCGCCCGCGAGCTGTTGAAGGACCCGTATCACTTCGAGTTCCTGCAACTCGGCGCCGAGGTGCTGGAGCGCGACGTGGAGCGCGCGCTGCTCGCCAACGTCCGCGACTTCCTGATGGAGCTGGGTGTGGGGTTCGCCCTGGTCGGGAGCCAGTACCACCTGGAAGTCGGTGGGCAGGACTACTACCTGGACCTGCTGTTCTTCCACGTGCGGCTGCGGCGCTACGTGGTGGTGGAGCTGAAGGTGGGCGCGTTCCAGCCCGAAGACGCGGGGAAGATGAACTTCTACCTCGCCGCCGTGGACGACCTGGTGCGCGAAGAGGGGCACGAGCCCAGCATCGGCCTGATCCTCTGCAAGGAGCACAACCGGGTGGTGGCGGAGTACGCCCTGCGCTTCGCCGGAAAGCCGATCGGCATCGCCGAGTTCCGCCTGCTGGGAGAGCTGCCCGCCACGTTGCGCGGCAACCTGCCCAGCGTGGAAGAGCTGGAGAAGCGGCTCGACCGCGATGACGGGTTCGAACGGTAGACGACGCCCGGAAAGCAAGAACCCCGCGCCGCGTTGATCGCGGCGCGGGGTCGATGGTTTCCCGTCTCCTGCGTGGCTACTGACGGCGTCCAGTAGGCCGTGCGGCGGGCGGGGCTGCCACGTACCGGCGGAAGCGGTCGGCCAGCAGCTGCCCCGAGGCCACGTTCAGGCTGGCGGCGGCGGCCTGCCGCTCCAGCGCGGCGATGCGCCCGGCGGCGTCGGGGTGCGTGGCCTTCAGGTCCGCCAGCAGCCCCCGCCGGCGCTCGTTGCTCTCCCCCGACTGCAGCTTGCGCACGAAGCTCAGCAGGCCGTCGGGGCGGTAGCCGGCCGCCGCGGCATACAGCATCCCCAGCGAGTCGCTCTCCATCTCGTCCGGAGCGGCCAGGCCGGTGAAGATCAGGGAGGTGAGCTGCCCCGCCAGCTGGTCCATCAGGAAGCCGTCGAGGTCGGCCTCGCTGCGCGCGCCCTGCAGCATGTTGGCCTTGCGCATCGACTCCAGCACGTGCCGCTGGTCCACGTGCGCCACCTCGTGGGCCAGCACGCCGGCCAGCTCCGCCTCGTTCTCCATCACCTCCAGCGCCCCGCGGGTCACGAAGATGTACCCGCCCGGCGCCGCGAAGGCGTTGATCTCGGCGGTGTCGAGCACGGCGAAGCGGAACGGCACCTCGGTGTAGCGCGGCGACTGCTGCGCCACCACCGTCCCCACCATGTTCACGTAGTCGTTCAGCGCGGCATTGTTCATCACGGGCCAGCGGCCGGCCACGGTGGCCGCCACGTTGCGCCCGATCTCGCGCTCCTTCTGCAGCCCGATCCCGAACGAGCCCGCCGCGGCGCCCCCCGCCACGCGCCCCAGGCGGCCCAGCACCCCGCCCTGCGCCGCCAGCGGCCCGGCGAACGAGACGGCCATCAACCCGGCCGCGGCGATCGTGATTGTGCGTCTCATTGGGTGGCCTCCTCTTCCTTCACCGGCAGCGGCTGCTCCAGCCGCCCCTCCCGGACGAACGCATCCACCGCCACCGCATCCACCACGCGCTGGTCCATCACCTGCACGGCCGCGGGGTTGGGGGTGACCCTCACCGTGCCCCTGGGCGTCCGCACCTCGGTCACGCCGCGCGCGCCGGCGGTGGGGGCCAGCGCCGCGGTGCGGTTCGACGACGCCTCCCCGGTGGCGCCCCGCACCAGGTTGTTCAGCGTACGCCGCCCGCGGCTCATCGCCAGCAGCTCGCTGGGAAAGTCGGCCTGCACGGCGGGGCGCCGCACCAGCACGCGCGCCACCGTGCGGTCGGGCCCGCGCTGCACGATCCGCCCCGCGCCGGGCTGCTTCACCGCGCCGGCCGCGTCGAACTGCGCCACCACCGCCTGCACCAGCGCGTCTTGGTTGGCGGCGTGGCGCGCCAGCTCGGTGCTCCCCACCCCGGTCACCACCACCACGCGGTTGCGCTCCCCCACCAGCACCAGCGGCTCCGAAAGGCGCTGGTCGGCGCCCACGCGGCGGATCTCGGCGCGCCAGTTGGGCGCCCGCGCGAACCCCTCCACCTGCGCCACCAGCGCCATGGTGTCGCTCTGCGGGTTGGTGGTGGCCCACGGCGCCAGCTGCCCCGCCTGCCAGCGGCCCGGCTGGTACACGCGGTCGGTCCAGCGCTGCTTCCCCTGCGCCAGCGCGGGGTGCGCCGCCAGCGCCAGCAGCAGCGCGCCCGCCGCCACCGCGCGCGCGGGCGGGCGCGGCACATGTGCTGGGGGCTCCGCCAACCGGCGGCCCCGCAGTTCGTGAACGGCCACGGCCTGCTCCTTTCCCTTCACGTGGGCCTCGGGAAGCGGCGCCAGCAGGTAGCCGTCGCCCAGGGCAGCCCGCGTGGTGTCGCTGATGATGATGGTGGTTCCCATGTCCTTGTTCAGCCCCTCCAGCCGGCTGGCCAGGTTCACCGCGTCGCCGATGGCGGTGTAGTCGAGCTTGTGCTTCAGCGAGCCGATGTTTCCCACCACCGCCTCGCCCGTGTTGATGCCGATCCCGATGCGCAGGTCGGCCAGGCGGCCGGCGTCGGACCAGCGCCGGTTCAGCCGCTCCAGCTCGTCGGTCATCTCCAGCGCGCACTCCACCGCCCGGCGGGCGTGGTCGGGAGCCGGGAGCGGCGCGCCCCAGAAGGCCATCACCGCGTCGCCGATGAACTTGTCGAGCGTGCCGCCGTGGCGGAACACCGTCTCGGTCATCGCCCCCAGGTACTCGCACAACATCTCCACCACCGTCTCGGCGGGGAGGCGCTCCGATAGCGCGGTGAAGCCGCGGATGTCGCTGAACAGGATGGTCAGCGGCAGGCGCCTTCCACCCAGGCTCAGCTCGGCGTCGCCGTCCGCCAGCTCGCGCACCACCGTGGGGTCCAGGTAGCGGCTGAACATGTCGCGCACGCGCCGGCGCTCGCGCCCCTCGGTCACGTAGTTGGCGGCCATCGCCCCCGCGTACGCCAGCCCCACGCCCAGCGAGGGGGCCGCCACGTCGAGCCACACGCCGCCCGCGAACGCCGCGCACGCGGCCGCCACCGTCAGCAGCAGAACCGCGAGCGCCGCGGCCGTGGCCCATGCGGCCGAGCCCACCAGCGCCACCACCGACGCCGCCGCCAGCGCGGCCACCGCAGCCGTGGCGACGTTCGCCCATGTGGGCGCGCGCCGCATGAAGTCGCCCTTCAGCAGGTTGTCCAGCGCGGTCACGTGCACCATCACCCCGGGCTCGTACTCGCCGAAAGGGGTCTGGCGCAGGTCGTCCACCCCGCTCGCGGTGACCCCCACGAACACGATCTTCCCGCGCAGCGAGTGGGGCGACAGCGGGGGCGTTCCGCCGGTGTCCACGCTGTCGTACGACATGGCCAGCCGCGAGTACGAGTATGCCGGGTACGTCTGCCGGTCGCTCCGTTCGCCGAAGGGCCCGCGCCAGCGCATCAGCATGGTGCCCTGGTCCAGCGGCACCGCGGTCCTGCCGGTGTGCAGCGTTCCGCCCTCCACCCGCACCGGGCCGCCGAAGCGCGCCGGGTCGGCCGCGCGCGCCGCCGCCAGCGCCAGCGACGGGTAGAAGCGCCCGCCGTGGCGCCACACCAGCCGCTCGTGGTGCACGGTGCCGGTCGCCCGGTCCACGTTCAGCGAGATGGACCCGAGCGCGGCGGCCTCCCGCGCCAGCAGCGGGGTGGGGACGATCGCGTTCTCCTGCTCTGGAACCCCGGGGGCGGCGCGCAGCGGCAACGCGAACCGCGCCAGGTTGGGCGGGCCGCCGGCTCCGACTCGGACCTCGATGTCTTCGGGCGAGAGCGCCACCGGGAGCACGGCGTTCCCCGCCTCGGCCAGCGCCTCGGCGAACACAGTGTCCGACAGGGCGTTGAGGTCCGCTTGGGGGAACTGTACGTCGTACACGACCAGCCGCGCCCCGGCGTAGCGGAGGAAGTGGAGCACCCCCGCGTGCACCTCGCGCGGCCAGGGCCACCGCCCCTTGGTCGGCTCCAGCTCGGCGAGGCTGCGGTCGTCGATGGCGGCGATCACGATGTCGGGAGACGCGCCAGCCGGATCGGCGAACGCCCGCACACGCGTGTCGTAGGTGGCTCCCTCGGCGCTCTGCATCAGCCCGGTGGGCCGCAGCGCCAGCACCGCGGCGCCGGCCACCGCCCCCACGCCGGCGCAGCGCAAAAGCCGCCGCGCGCGCCTGCTCCGGACGCGGGGGGCCCGCATCCGGCTCAGGACTCGCCGGCGCGCGGCAGCGACGCGGCCTGCGCCGGGGCGCTCGACTCCAGCCGCCGCCGGAAGTCGGCGTCTTCCACCAGCACCTGCACCGAGCGGCCGATGCTGTTGATGTGCTCCTCCATCAGCGCCATGCGGCGCTCCAGCAGCTGCGTGTTCTCGTCGCCCCCCTTCAGCTCGCGGTAGCGCCCCATGGCTTCCACGATGGGGCGCAGCGCGATCCGCGCGGTGACCCCCGCGACGGGGATCAGGAACGCGAGCCCGCCGAACACCACGGCGGTCAATCCAATCAGCTCGGGAGTGATGTCCATGCGAAAAGCTGGGGTCCCTCGGGGTGAGTCGCGTGTGCGCCGGATGCGGCGCTCGCGTCTACGGGCGTGCGGGGGGATGTTCGGTCGCGGAAGCCGCCTCGGAGTGCGGCACGTCCTCGTACAATCTGCCGTCCACGGCGCGAAAACGCCAGTGTCGGCGCCGTCGTGGCGCCCGTCCCGCTTCCTTCGCGACGGGTTGCCGGCGGGCCGCCGCAGCCGTTCAGGCCGCGGCTTCGCTGGCCAGGTTCAGCCCCGCGATGCGCGGCAGCACGCCGCGCACCAGCGCGGCCAGGCGGTCGCGCACGCGGGCGCCCACCTCCATCACCTCGTCGTGGCTCAGCAGCGTGCCGCCGAGGCCCGAGGCCAGGTTGGTGATGCACGAGATCCCCAGGCAGCGGATCCCGATCGCCCGCGCCACCAGCACCTCGGGCACGGTGCTCATCCCCACCGCGTCGGCGCCGAGGCGCGAGAGCATGCGGATCTCGGCCGGCGTCTCGTAGCTGGGGCCGGGGAGCGCCGCGTACACGCCCTGCGAGACGGCGAGACCGAGCTCCAGCGCCACCGCTTCCGCCTGCGCGCGGAAACCCTGGTCGTACGGGTCCGACATGTCGGGGAAGCGCTGCTCGCCGGGGATCACCTGCCCGATCAGCGGGTTCTGCCCCATCAGGTTCAGGTGGTCTGCGATCAGCATCAGGTCGCCCGGCTGCATCCCGGGACGCAGCCCGCCGGCGGCGTTGGTCAGCACCATCACGGCCGGGCCCAGCGCGGCCAGCGCGCGGATGGGGAGCGCCACGTCGGCGGGGCTCCACCCCTCGTACAGGTGGAAGCGCCCCTGCATGGCCGCCACCTCCACCCCTTCGAGCCGCCCGGCCACCAGCCGGCCGGCGTGCCCCGCCAGCTCCTGCGTGCGCCGCGGAAAGCCCGGGATCTGGTCGAAGGGGATGGCGACCGCGTCCTCGATCTCGTCGGCCAGCCCGCCCAGCCCGGAGCCCAGCACCAGGATGGCGTGCGGCGCGCGCGTGAACCGCTCGCGCAGGAAGTGGATCGTCTCGTGGATCGGGGCGGTTTCGGGCATCGGCTCCTCGTGGGTGAGGCCGGCACGATAGCGGCGGGAGTGGGACAGCGTCAACGCCGCAGGCGCACGCGACCGCGCCGGATCGAGAGCACGAAGACCCCGTTGTTCCACCGGTGGCCGCTTTCGCCTGCACGCGACGGCGCGTCTTGACCGCCGCGACGCTGGCGATTAGCCTTGGGGCAGTGCACGATCTGTTCATTTGCGTTCAATTTCGACGCGGGAGGAAAGGCGCCGATGACGACCGCCGAAGCAGTCGCCGAGTACCTCGTCCGCCTCGGGCACGAGCGGGGCACGCCCATCAACAACTCCCAGCTCCAGCGCCTGCTGTACTACGTGCAGGCGTGGCATCTCGCCCTGCGCGACCGCCCGCTCTTCCCCGACAAGTTCCAGGCGTGGATCTACGGCCCCGCGATCCCGCACGTGTACTGGACCTACGACGTCCACGGATGGCAGCCGATCCCCGATGTGGAGCGGCCAACCGCGCTTCCCGAGTGCGATGCCGCGTTCATCCGCGAGGTCGCGGACGACTACCTCGGGCTCGACGAGTGGCAGTTGGAGGATCTGGCGCGCCGCGATACGCCCTGGCGGAATGCGCGCGGCGGGATACCGATCGAGGATCCCTGCACTACGGAGTTATCCGAAGACGACATGCGTACCTTCTATCGTCGCGCAGCCGCCGCAGCGTAACATGAATCGCTCGATGACAGCAGGTGACCGGCCGAGAGAACCAGACCCCGACCTAATCCGGTTCTCATTCCGGTTTCTGGAACCCACACACCCTCGCTTCGACATCGGCCGGTGTGAGCCCCCCTACTTCCGGCTGTTGCTCTCGCGACTCAGGGATATCTCGGGCCTTCAGGTCCGAGAATTCGTATCCAGCCGATCCCATTCGCTGCGGATCCATCGGATCGACTTCGGTGATCGCCGCGTCGCGGTGCGTGGCTTCGGCATTCCAGGTCAGACGGAAGTGGATCGCAAAGGGTGGCAATTCTCGCTCTCGGCCAACGAGCACGGGAGAGTCCACGGGTTCCTTGTCGAAAACGTATTTTTCATCCGCTGGTTAGACCCCGATCACAACCTGTACGCCGGCAGTTGACCACGGCCAGAGTAGATCACAACGCGACGGGCGGCGCTTCTCGCGTGAGGAGCGCCGCCCGCTCGTGTCGCCATCTGACAGAACGGCGGTCGCGCGTAGCTGCCGAGGGGTGCGCCGAAATGGCGGGACAAGGGGCGAATCCCTGTCGGAAGCGCAGAAAAAAAGGGCAAACACATGGCATATGCGTTGCTCTTCCACCGGGCAGCATTCCGCGCCCGGGCCCCGTTCGGCGGCCGGGCGCTCTTTACCCACCGACATTGAATTGGATAAAGGAGAACCCATGGCGAAGGTCATTGGGATCGACCTGGGAACCACCAACTCGGTCGTGGCCGTGATGGAAGGCGGCGACCCCGTGGTGATCCCCAACGCCGAGGGCGGCCGCACCACCCCGTCGGTGGTCGCGTTCACCAAGGACGGCGAGCGGCTGGTGGGCCAGGTGGCCCGGCGCCAGGCGATCACGAACCCCAGGAACACCATCTTCTCCATCAAGCGCTTCATGGGCCGCAAGGAGGCCGAGGTGAAGTCGGAGGAGAAGATCGTCCCCTACGAGGTGGCCAACGGGCCCAACGGGCTGGCGCAGGTGAAGGTGCCCAACGCGGGCGACAAGTCGTTCACGCCCCCCGAGATCTCGGCGATGATCCTGCAGAAGATGAAGCAGACCGCCGAGGACTACCTGGGCCAGCAGGTGACCCAGGCGGTGATCACCGTGCCCGCCTACTTCAACGACGCGCAGCGGCAGGCCACCAAGGACGCCGGCAAGATCGCCGGCCTCGAGGTGCTGCGCATCATCAACGAGCCCACCGCGGCGGCGCTGGCCTACGGGCTCGACAAGAAGAAGGACGAGAAGATCGCGGTGTACGACCTGGGCGGCGGCACCTACGACATCTCGGTGCTGGAGCTGGGCGAGGGCGTGTTCGAGGTGAAGGCCACCAACGGCGACACCCACCTGGGCGGCGACGACTTCGACCAGCGCGTGATCGAGTGGCTGGTGGACGAGTTCAAGAAGGACCAGGGGATCGACCTGTCCAAGGACGCGATGGCGCTGCAGCGCCTGAAGGAAGCGGCCGAGAAGGCGAAGATGGAGCTGTCGACCACCTCGTCGACCGACATCAACCTCCCCTTCATCACCGCCACGCAGGAAGGGCCCAAGCACCTGAACGTGACGCTCACCCGCGCCCGCTTCGAGCAGCTGGTGGACGACCTGGTGCAGCGCACCATCCCGCCGATGCAGAAGGCGCTGGACGACGCGGGGCTCAAGCCGGGCGAGATCGACGAGGTGATCCTGGTGGGCGGCAGCACCCGCATCCCCAAGATCCAGGAGGTGGTGAAGGCGTTCTTCGGCAAGGACCCGCACCGCGGCGTGAACCCCGACGAGGTGGTGGCCGTGGGCGCCGCGATCCAGGGCGGCGTGCTGGCGGGCGACGTGAAGGACGTGCTGCTGCTGGACGTGACGCCGCTGTCGCTGGGGATCGAGACGCTGGGCGGCGTGTTCACCACGCTGATCGGCCGCAACACCACCATCCCCACCAAGAAGAGCGAGGTGTTCTCGACCGCCGAGGACAACCAGACCACGGTGGAGATCCACGTGCTGCAGGGCGAGCGCGAGCTGGCGGTCTACAACAAGACCATCGGCAAGTTCCAGCTCACGGGGATCCCGCCCGCACCGCGCGGCATGCCACAGGTGGAGGTGACGTTCGACATCGACGCCAACGGCATCCTGCACGTGAGCGCCAAGGACCGCGCCACCAACAAGGAGCAGAAGATCCGCATCGAGGCGTCGAGCGGGCTGAACGACGCCGAGATCGAGAAGATGGTGAAGGACGCCGAGGCCCACGCAGGCGAGGACAAGGCCCGTCGCGAGCAGGTGGAGGCGCGCAACCGCCTCGACTCGATGGTCTACGACGTGGACAAGAACAAGAAGGAGTGGGAGGACAAGCTCGACCAGGGCGCCCGCGACGGCCTGGACCAGGCGCTGGAGCGCGCGCGCAAGGCGCTGAAGCAGGACGAGGTAGGCGAGGTGCGCGAGGCCACCGAGGCGCTGCAGCAGGCCTACAGCGCGGCCGGCGCGCAGATCTACGCCGCGCAGCAGCAGGCGGCGGGCGGTGATGCCGCCGACGCCGGGTTCACCGGCGGGGCCACGGGCGGCGCCGGCTTCGACGACGACGCCACCGCGCGCGCCGGCGGCAAGGGCCCCGACGACGTGGTGGAGGCCGACTACGAGATCGTGGACGACAAGAAGTAACGCGGTCTCGCTGCTGGACGATCGGCCCGCCCGGGTTTCCGGGGCGGGCCGATTTCTTCTGGTGCGGAGGTACGGGGTACGACGGTACGGGGGCGCTCGTCCCCGGTCCGCCGGGTTGCAGCTCTACGGCGCCGTCGGGCGGAGTGCGGCCCGCAGCGGCATGCGGTAGATGTGCGCCGGAGCCGACGGATCGGCCGGGGCGGGGGCGGTTCCGGCGGCGTCGGCGCGGGTGCTGGCGAAGTACAGCCAGCGGCCGTCGGCGGTGATGCTGGGGGTGAAGTCGAACGCGGGGGAGCTGGCGCCGCCGGCCAGCGGGCGCGGCTGCCCCCAGCCATCGCCCTGCCGCTCGGCCACGAACAGGTCGGCGCCACCCGCGGCATTGCCGCGGTCGCTCCAGAAGAGGAGCAGGCTCCCGTCAGGCGACACCTCGGGGTCGCTCTCGTTGTTGGCCGTATTCACCGCCAGCGGCTCCACCGGCCCGGTGCTGTCGCCCACGATGCGGGCGCGGTACAGGTCCAGCCTGCCGCGCATCCCCGAGCGGGTGGAGGCGAAGTACAGCCACTCGCCTCGGCGCTGCGGCCCCAGCTCCTGCGCGCGGCCGTTGACGCCCGGCACCGGCTCCGGCGTGCCCCACCCGATCCCCACGCGCGGCACCCGCCACAGGTCCAGGTCCTGCCGCGTGGAGTCGCGGCCCGGGTACGGACGGTTCGACACGAAGTACAGCTCGCGCCCGTCGTCCGACAGCGTTGGGTCGGAGTCGGAATGGCGCGGGTGGCTGAACGGGACCTGTTCGGGCGCGCTCCACCCTCCGTTCGTCCAGGTGGACACGTGGATCTTCGCGTTGCGGAATTCCGGCTCCGAGCGCGCGAACACCAGCGTCCGCCCGTCAGGCGAAAGGCTGGGGTTGTACTCGTTGGCCGCGGTGGCGATCACGCCCGGCCCCACCAGCACCGGGCCGGCGAGCGCGGGAGCAGGAGAGGCCGGGCGGCAGGCGGCCGCGAGCGAAAGGGCGAGCGCGGCGGCTGACAGCCGCCGCGGAGGAGCTGTGGTGATCATCCGTCCGGGTGCGTGGCGTCGGGTCGCGAGAAACGTCTGGTGGTCGGGAATCTGCCGTCCGCGTGGACGACCGGATAGCCCCGGCCGCCAAGCGCGCGAAGGGGCGGCCTCGGCGGCCGCCCCTTTCGTCTTCCTGCTGGTTCCAACCCGCCCGGATCAGACGCCGGCGAGCCACTCCTCTTCCTCGCGCTCGCGCACCAGGTCTTCCCAGCGCTGGGGGTTGGCGGGGCCCATGTCGTACTCGCCGCCGGGATAGACGAACGAGTCGCGCGGCGCGTAGAACGAGGAGCCCACCACCACGTGCAGCGGCATGGCCGGGCGCAGCGCGTACACCGGGTGGGTGGGGTCCAGGAACTCGATGGAGTTCACCGCGAACCGGTTGGCCAGCTCGCCCACGTACGGGTAGTTGCCGCTCACCAGCCGGTCGCCCACGCGGGTGATGTAGCGCAGGTGGCCCGAAACGGTCACTTCGGCCGAGGCGCTCACCTCGGCGCGCGTGCGGATGATCGGCCGGTCGTCCACGTAGGTGGTGGCGGTCACGATCCCGTCCTGCACCTCGAGCGTGGTGCGCCCCGGCGTGGCGGGCACGCCGCGCTCGCGGGCGTACTGCCGCACCGTGTGGCTCGAGTTGAAGTAGTGCGTGAAGAACCGCCCCGGCGTCACGCCGTCGGGAGCCGGGTGGTCGGCCACGTCGAGCCCCAGGTAGGTCAGCGAGTACGCGCCGAAGCCGGTGGTCTGCTCGGGCCGGTCCACCACGTACTGGTTCATGTAGATGGCGCGGTTGGCGGCCGGGTCCAGGGCGCGCGGCAGGTAGCGCGCGGCGGCCTCGGGGTCGGCGGGGATCCAGCTGGTGTACAGCATCCGGCTGTTCATCACCATCTGCGGGGCGGCAAGCTTGCTCGACATGGTTCGATATCCTTCGCGCCAGAGCGACGTTGAAGTTGTACCGGCCGCACCCGCATTCCGTGGCGGGGCGCCCCGTGACACCACCGCGGACCTTCGCCGCGGCCGGTGCACGGGTCCCATCTGAAGCAGCTTTGCGGCCCAGGGCTCGCGGCACGGTGCCACGCAGTTGCAAGCCTTTGATGATTCTGGAGATGCGGAGATTTCGAAGCGATTGAAACCCGCTTTTCGCCCCCGATCGCCTGTGGCGCGCGTGGTACAGCCGGGGCGATCGCGTCCCGGATCCGTGCGGAGACGATGCCCCAGACGCGACGAGGAGCGGACCGCTGTGGGTCCGCTCCTCGTTCGTCGCCGCCGGCTGGTGCCGCGGTAGGATCAGTGGCGGAACAGGCGCCGGCCGGTGAACACCATCGCGATCCCGTGCTCGTTGGCGGCTGCGATCACCTCGGCGTCGCGCAGGGAGCCGCCGGGCTGGATGATGGCGCGCACGCCGGCCTCGGCGGCCGCGTCCACGCCGTCGCGGAAGGGGAAGAAGGCATCGGAGGCGAGCGCCGCGCCGGCCAGGTCGAAGCCGTTGTCGCGCGCCTTCATCACCGCGATGCGCGAGCTGTCCACGCGGCTCATCTGCCCCGCGCCGATCCCCAGCGCCTGCCCTCCGCGCGCCAGCAGGATCGCGTTGGACTTTACCGACGCCACCGCGCGCCAAGCGAAGCGCAGGTCGTCCATCTCCTCCGCCGACGGCTGGCGGTCGGTGGCCACGCTCCACGCGTCTTCCGCAAAGCGCATCGAGAGCCGCGCCTGCGCCACGAAGCCGCCGAGCACGCGCTTGTAGTCGACCTCGTCGCCCGCTGCTGGCGAGGGTGGGAGCACGATCAGCCGCAGGTCCTTCTTCTGGCGGAGGATGGCCAACGCGCCCTCGGCGAACGAAGGCGCGACGATCACGTGGATGACGTTGGGGCGCAGCAGCGTGGCGGCCTCTTCCGTCACCTCGGTGTTGAAGGCGATCACCGAGCCGAACGCGCTGGTGGGGTCGGTCGAGAGCGCTTTGCGGTACGCCTCGGCCGCGCTGGCGCCGACCGCGATCCCGCAGGGCGTGCTGTGCTTGACGATGGCGCACGCCGCCAACTCCGCACCTTCCCACGGGCTGACGGCCAGGAGGGCACCGTCCATGTCGATTAGGTTGGTGAACGACAGCTCCTTGCCGTGCAGCTGCCGCATGTCGGGGAGACCGCCGCGGCTGGCGCGGTCGCGGTAGAAGGCGGCCGGCTGGTCGGGGTTCTCGCCGTAGCGAAGGTCCTGAACCTTCTCCAGCTCCAGCGAGAGCGACAGCGCGTAGCTCGTCTCGCCCGCCGTTCCGCCCGCCATGTCAGCGCCGGCGGTCGAGAGGTACTGCGCGATCGCGGCGTCGTAGGCGGAGGTGTGCGCGTACACCCGGGCCGCCAGCTCGCGGCGGAGCGCGCGTGCCTCGGCGTCGTCCGCGTCGAGCCCGGCGAGCACGCGCGGATAGTCTGCGGGATCGACCACGACCCACACACTCTCGTGGTTCTTGGCGGCCGAGCGCAGCATGGACGGCCCGCCGATGTCGATGTTCTCGATCGCCTCGTCGACGGTTACGCCCGGGCGCGAGATCGTCTCCACGAACGGGTAGAGGTTCACGACCACCAGGTCGATGGGCGAGTAGCCCTGCTCGCGCATCTGCGCCAGGTCGTCTTCGTTGGCGCGGCGGGCCAGCAGGCCGGCGTGGATGGCGGGGTGCAGCGTCTTCACCCGGCCATCCATCATCTCGGGGTGCTGCGTCACCTGGCTCACGTCCATCACCGGCACGCCGGCGTCGCGCAGCGCCCGGGCGGTGCCGCCGGTGGAGAGCAGCGTCCATCCGCGCTCCACCAGCGTACGCGCGAACTCCACCAGCCCCGTCTTGTCCGATACGCTCAGCAGCGCCCTGGGCATTTCACTGATCTATGGATGAAGGTAGAAAGGTCGATTCGTCGTGATTGGGAGCCCCCACCCCCGGCTCGCCAGGGCTCGCCGCCCCCTTCCCCAACTCCGGCCGGGGATGAGGCCGATGCAGATGAGGACAGGGCGGATGAATCCGCAGCAACAACCACACGAAGTCCGCCTTCGCGGACTACAAGCGATCGCGCGTGGGTAATCTCGGGGCGCGCCCTGGTGATCGGCACCGCTACCGTGGCGCTCCCTCGACCTCGGCCAGCGTGGCGCGGAGGGAGGATTCGGGGGGCGCGGGGGCATCGATCAGGTCGAAGCACACGGGGCCGGCGGGGGGCGCGGCGGCGGCATCGCCCTGCGCCAGCGCCTCCACGGCGAGCGGGAAGATGCGGTGCTCCACGGCCAGCACGCGCGCCGCCAGCGTCTCGGGGGTGTCGCCGGCCAGCACGGGCACGGGCCACTGCGCCACGATCCGGCCCTCGTCGTAGCGCTCGGTCACCAGGTGCACGGTGGCGCCGCTCACCCGCACGCCACTCTCGATCACGGCGCGGTGCACGTGCATCCCGTACATCCCGTGCCCGCCGAAGCCGGGGAGGAGCGCGGGGTGGATGTTCAGCATCCGCCCGTGGTAGCGCTCCACCACCCGCGGCGGCACCAGCTGCAGGTAGCCGGCGAGCACCACGATGTCGATGCGGTGCCGCTCCAGCTCCTCCATCATCCGCACTGCCAGCGCCTCGGGGCCGGTCTGGCGCACGTCGAGCACCACGTGGGCCACGCCGGCGCGCGCCGCACGCTCAAGCGCGCCCACCCCCGCGCGGCTGGCGATCACCAGCTCCACGCGCGCGGCGGGCGCGGGCGCGGGGTTGAAGTGGTCAATCAGCGCCTGAAGGTTCGTCCCCCCGCCGCTGGCGAGGACGGCCACGCGCTTCGGCTCGCGCAAGGATGTGCTCCGGTCCGGGAAAGAGGGCCGGAAGATAGGCCGGGGCCCGGAGAGCGTCAAACGCCCCCCACCACCGGGGCGGCGATCCGTCTCGTGTCCGATGGCGCGGAATCCGGCGCGTCTTGAACTCGCGCGCCCAGACGTTTCTATTCCCATCCTTTCCTGTCCGGACCACCGCCTCCGTCGCCCCGCCTCATGCCCAGAACACTCTTGATCGCCTTCTGCGCCGCGCTCCTGCTGCCGTCCAGGCTTTCGGGTCAGTCCAGCGTCGCCGCGGAGGTGGAGGTGAGCGGGCGCGTGGTGGACGCGGCCACGCAGGCGCCGATCGTGGGCGCGGTGGTGGAGCTGCGCGACGTACGGCGGAAGGCGGTGTCGGACTCGGCGGGGAGGTTCGTGCTGCAGCGGGTGCCGCGGGGGACGCACCAGTGGGTGATCTCGCGGATCGGCTATGCGGCGTGGGAGGAGAACACCGAGGTGGACGACGGCGACGAGTTCACCATCGCGCTGCTCGCCCGGCCCGAGGTGCTGGAGGGGATCACCGCGGTGGCGAGCCAGCTCACGCACCGCCGCGAGGGATCGGGGATGGCGGTGCGGACGTTGGAAGGAAGCACGCTCCGCTTCAGCGCCTCGCCGTCGGTGTTCGCGCTGGTGCACGACCGCCTGGGCGTGGCCGGGGTGCCGTGCCCCAACGACGAAACCGGCACGCACAGCTGCGCCTGGATTCGCGGCGAGCTGACGCCGGTGGTGGTGTACGTGGACGAGCAGCGGGCGAACGGCGGGCTGCAAGACCTGAACAACTACGTGCCGCAGGAGCTGTTCGCCGTGGAGTCGTACGCCGGCGGGCGGATGATCCGCGTGATCACCGTGCCCTTCGCGGAGCGCATCGCCCGCGGCCGCGCCTCGCTGCTGCCGCTGTCGTACTGAGCCGCGCCACGCGAGAAGAGACGAGGGCCCCGCCGGGACCGGCGGGGCCCTCGTTCGTATCTCGGCCGATCGGGAACGCCACGATGCGTGAGGGATGCGCGCCCGGAGGGCCGGGACGCCGCCGCGCGTGACGGACGCCGACGGATCGGCTGGATGCCCGGCGCGGCGGCGGCCCGGCGCGGTTGGCAACGGTCGTATCGTTGCCTACCGCGCGCGCAGCCCGGCCCGGAGCGCAGCGGAGGGACACGCCCAACCCAGCAGTTGCAGTTCCGCGGGTCCGACGTTCCGCGGTTTCCGCATCCCCACCAGCAACCCCTTGGCAGCCGATCAGGCGAACTGGCTGCCGCCGTAGCTGCCGGTGATGAAGGGGTTCGAGACGCGCTCGTGGCCCACGGTGGTGTCTGGCCCGTGGCCGGTGTGGAGCGTGGTGGCGTCGGGCAGCGTGAGCACCTGCTCGCGGATGGAGCGCATCAGCGTGGCCAGGTCGCCGCCGGGGAGGTCGGTGCGGCCGATGGAGCCGTTGAAGATCACGTCGCCCACGATGGCCACGCCGTCGCCCACCAGGATTACGTGGCCGGGCGCGTGCCCCGGCGCGAAGCGCACCACCAGCTCGCACTCGCCGAAGCGCACCACGTCGCCCGCGGCCAGCGGATGGTCGACCGGGGGGAGCGGGTCCATCTGCAGCCCGAACCACTGCGCCTGCATGGGGGCGTTGCGGTAGAGCTGGGTGTCGTCGGGGTGCAGGTAGATGGGGGCGCCGGTCTCGCGCTTCGCCAGCGACAGCCCGTCCACGTGGTCCACGTGCGCGTGGGTGAGGACGATGGCCTCCACCGTCACCCCCAGCCGCTTCGCCTCGGCCAGCATCTGCGGGGTAGCGGCGCCGGGGTCCACCAGGATGGCGGCGCGGGTGCCGGCGCACACCAGCAGGTAGCAGTTCTGCGAGAACACGCCGCCGGTGAACGAGTGGACGACCACGTCGCCCTTCGGCTCAGCCACGCAGCGCTCCCAGGATCTCGCTCACCCCGTGCGCGCCCGGCGCCGCGTAGGCGATGCGGCCGTCGGGATCGATCACGTAGGTGGCGCGGGCCACGCCGCCGTTGTCCTTGAGCACGCCGTAGGCGGCGGCGATGCGGCTTCCCTCGTCCACGATCAGGGGGAAGTCGAGCATGTACTTGTCGGCGAACTTCCGGTGGCTGTCGATGGTGCCGGGGTTCACCCCGAAGCGGCGGATCCCCGCCTCTTCGTACTCGTCGCGCTCGTCGCGGGCGCTGCACATCTGGCGGGTGCAGCCCGGGGTGTCGTCCTTGGGATAGAACATCAGCAGCACCGACTTCTTGCCGCGGAAGTGCGCCAGCGACACGCGCCCGCCGTCGGTGGTGTTCGCGTCGAACTCGGGCGCCTCGGCGCCGATGGGAAGCAGCTCTTCAGCCATGCCTGCGGCTCCAGGGATGTTGCGGGAGGGTCGAGTCACGCCCGACAAGTTGGCGCGGACCGCGGATGGTTGCAACGGGTCTATGGGAGACGAACGAACAGACCGGGTGGGACGTCGTCTGGACGACGGGGGGAACGGCGTCGCGGCGCTCAGTCTCCCAGCCGCGCCTGCACGGCGTGGCCGGCGGCCATCAGCGCGTCGGCGGCGTCGCGCAGACGCTCCTGCTTCACCATCACGTAGTCGGTGTCGTAGGTCATCACGGCGAACAGGCTGATCCCCGCGTCGGCCAGCGGCTGCGCGATGCGCGCGAACACGCCGCTCAGCGATAAGTCGAGCGGCCCCTTCACCTTGAGGCAGCGCCAGCCGCCCTCGCGCCGCACCTCGGCCGGCACCAGGTCGGCGCGGCAGACGATGGAGAGCTCGTCGCGGGTGCGGGTGACGCAGGCGATCTCGCCGGTCCACGCCCATTCGGGCACCACCGCGCCGGCGTCGAGCCGGCAGACGGCGAAGGTGTCGGCCAGCAGCGTCAGCGTGAGCGGCGGCCCGGAGGGGTCGGTTCCGGTCACCGCGGCGGGGAGGGTGGCGGGCATCGCCGGATCTCCATCAACCGTGTTCCGTTCTCTGACACTGGATGATGGAGCAGATTGGCCATTGTTGCAATGGGAGATGGCGCCGCCGGCGTGGCAGGCGGAGACACGGGGGTTTCGGCGGCGCGTGACTTGCCTTATGTTGGACAAACATTGGACATAGGTTCGACGCCCTGATCTCCCCGGGATCCATGCAGACCGTCGCCACACGCGTAACGCGAAGCACCGCCGCCGCTTCGGGCGATCGCGGGCACCCGCTGGTGCAGCTGTTCGACGCGTGCGCGCCGCAGCTGTTCGCGCTCGCGCTGGCCGTCTCGCGCGATGCGGATGCCGCGGAAGAGGCGGTGGTCGCCGCCTTCGGCGATGCGATGGACCTCTCCACCCCGCCCACCCGCGCGGGGATGGCGATGCGCGTTCGCGAGGCCGCGCTCGCGAGAGTACCGGCGGAACGGGCGGACGGCGGGCCGGATGAGGGACGGTGCGTGGTGGAGCTGGCCTGCTATGCCCGGCTGACGGTGGCGGAGATCGCGGCGGAGCTCGGCCTGCCGCCCGACGAGGTGAAGCGAAGGCTCGCGGCGGGGCTCCGGTCGCTGCGCCCGGCGCCGGCCGCGGCGGCGGCGGGATGATGCCGGATCCGGCTGAACTGCTTTCTCACACAGAGGCACAGAGACACAGAGAAAAAACTCGCGGTTCTCTGTGTCTCTGTGCCTCTGTGTGATCCCCAGGCGGGGCTGGATTCAGCAACCCATCATGCGGATCGGGTACGAGGATGAGAAGAGGGGCTCCGGATCGTCTCCGGAGCCCCTCTGCTCACTCTCGCCTGCCAGGCCGCCTGGCTCAGGCGCAGCCGCAGCCGGTCTTGCGCAGGCCGGCCTCTTCCAGCGCGACCTCCTCTTCGGTGGGCGCCAGCCAGCCGTGGTTCAGCTCGAGCATGCGGCGCAGCGAGCGCTCGGCCCGGGCGCGCACCTCCTCGTCCAGCACCACCTCGTGGCGCCCGTTGTCGAGGCACCAGGCCAGCTTGGCCAGCGTGTTCACCTTCATGTTCCCGCAGATCGCCGCGCCGCTGAGCGGCACCAGCGTCTTCTCGGGGAAGCGCGACTTGAGCCGGTCCACGATGCCGCGCTCGGTGCCGAAGATCACCTCGTCGTTGGCCTCGGCGATGTCCACCATCTTCGCGGTGCTGGCGATCACGTCGGCGTGGGCCAGCAGGTCGGCGCGGGCCTCGGGGTGGATCACCACCAGCGCGTTGGGGTGGCGCTTCTTGGCCTCCGCCAGCTCGTCGAGCACCAGGTCGTCGTGCACGTAGCAGTAGCCGTCCCAGGCCACGATGGTGCCGGGCTGCACCTCGCCCGCGCCCTCGCGCCCGGCCACCACGTAGGGGCGGCCGCTCCGCTCGGCCGCGTACTTGGCCAGGTTGCGGTCGGGGACGAAGAGGATCGTCCGGTCGCCCGGGATGGTGTTGACCACCTGCACCGCGTTGGCGCTGGTGCAGCAGATGTCGCTCTCGGCCTTCACCTCGGCGGTGGAGTTGACGTACGCCACCACCACCGCGCCCGGGTACTTCGCCTTCAGCCGCCGCAGCGCGTCGCCGGTGACGAAGTCGGCCATGGGGCAGCCGGCGCGCAGGTCCGGCATCAGCACCGTCTTGGCGGGCGACAGGATCTTGGCCGTCTCGGCCATGAAGTGCACCCCGCAGAACACGATCACGTCGGCGTCGGTGCGCGCGGCCTCTTGCGACAGCCCCAGCGAGTCACCCAGGTAGTCGCTGACCTCCTGGATCTCCACGCGCTGGTAGTTGTGCCCCAGGATCACCGCGTTCAGCTCGGCCTTGCGCGCGGCGATGCGCGCGGCGAGCTCCTGCCGGGGAAGGGCCGCGTACTCCAGCGGCGTGCTGAGCTTTTCGGCGATCTGGACCATGCCCCACCTCCGGTTCGTGACCGCGGACGCGCTTCAGGGGGCCGCGCCGACGGATGATTTGCGTCTCTGGCTGCCGAGCGATAACAAACCTGCAACGTTCTCGACATGAGAAAGATCGCCTCGAACGAAGAAATGCGCAAGGGTTTCGTTCGTCTTTCCCCAGCATCGGGGCCGAAAGGATGACAGCGAGTCCCGATCGCCCGCTGTCGTCCCATCGTTCTTGAACTACCAGGGCGGCTTCGCCGCGAGCATCGGAGGGAAGGGAGTCAGGGGGAGAACCACGGTGAAGTTCTCCCCCTGACTCCCCTTCCTCCGATGCTCTGCGTTCATGCAGTTCACCAGTCTGCCCTTCGCGCCAGAACAGCCGAGAGCCCGCGGACCGTGTGGTCCGCGGGCTCTCGATTTTCCTGCTATCCTGCGTCGGCGCGCTCGGCGGCGATCAGGCCGTGAACGAGCTTCCGCACCCGCAGCCGCCGGTGGCGTTGGGGTTGTTGAAGGTGAAGCCGCTCCCCTGGAACGTCGACACGTAGTCGATCTCCGTGCCCTGCAGGTACTGCAGGCTGAACGGGTCCACGAACAGGCGGATCCCCTGCACGTCGAACACCATGTCGTCTTCGCCCGGCTCGTCCTCGATGTTCAGGCCGTACTGGAAGCCCGAGCACCCGCCGGGAAGCACCCCCACCCGCAGGCCGGCGTTGGCCGTGGCACCCTGCTCTTCGATGTAGCGGCGAACCTCGCCCGCGGCGACCTCCGAAAGGAGGATCGGGCTGGCCGGGGCCTCGGTGTTCACCGCCGCCGCGCTCTGAGTCTGCATCTCTGCCCCCGATCGTGTGGTTCATCAGCGGAGCCAAGCCCCGCGATTGCAACGACTTGTACCCCCATCCCGACCCGCAGGTTTCGCGCCGCGAGGCGGATGGTTCACGCATGAAGTATGGTGGGGACGCGTGGGGGAGTCAATGGACGGAGTGCTGGATGCCGGGTGCCCGAGTGCGGAGCCCCGGTCCCGCTGCTTCGCCGCCTCGATTCTCTTGCGCGGCGCGCGGCGCTATGCTGGGGCGGATGCGACAGGCTCAACACTTTCGCCGGCTGATTCGTCTGGAAGCAGGATGACCGGTGAAACCGACGCCCAACTGGTGGCCCGGGTGCGGCGCGGCGACCGCGCGGCCGCCGGCGCGCTCGCCGAACGCTGGCTGCGGGCGTGCCGGGCCGTGGCGCTCGCCGTGACGGGCGAGCAGGCCGACGCCGACGACGTGTGCCAGGACGCGTTCGTGGCCGCCATCGAGCGCATCGACGGGTGCCGGCAGCCGGAGCGCTTCGGCGCGTGGCTGATGCAGATCGTGCGCAACCGCGCCCGCGACCACCTGCGCGCCCACGCCCGGAAGGTCATCCCCATCGACGGGGTGGAGATCGCGTCGGCGCGCGCCTCGCCGCAGGCCGAAGCGGAGAGCGAAGACGCGGCCGCGCGGCTGCTGAGGGCGATGCGCGACCTGCCGGAGGAGCGGCGCGAGGTGCTGCTGCTGCACGACCTGGAGGGGTGGACGCACCGCGAGATCGCGGAGCGCATGGGATTGCCGCCCGGCACGGTGCGCTCGCACCTGCACCACGCGCGGCGGCACGTCCGCGGCCTGCTGCCGGAACTGGAGGACTGGAACGATGGATGACCGACGCGTGGACCTTTCCGCCCTGGACCCGGCGCGCGACGCCGACCGGTGGCGTGCCCTGATGGGCGCCACCCTCGCCCGCGTGGACGACGTGCTGCTGCACCGCCGGCAGGACCCGCTGGCGCTGATCGCCGGGTGGCGCCGCCCGCTGCTGGCCGCCGCCGCCGCCGCCCTGCTGGTGCTGGTGCCCGCCGAGGTGGCGCTGGAGCGCCGCGAGCCGCGGGTGAAGACCGTCCGCGGGCTGGTGGCCGTGTCCACCGCGTGGGCGCACGAGGGGCGCGCCCCCACCGGCGCCGAGCTGCTGCAGGCCATGCGCACGGGGGGCGCACCATGAGGCACCGGGCCCGGCTGGTGGGCGCGCTGCTGCTGGCGGGGAGCTTCGTGGTGGGCGGAATGGCCGGGATGGTGGCCGAAGAAGCCATGGGGCTCGACTGGTTCGACTTCCTCGACGAAGACGCCACCCCCGGCGACGAGCGCCTGTTCGCGGGGATGCGGCTGACCGGCGAGCAGCGGCGGCGGATCGAACAGATCCGCGAGCGCCGCGAAGACCGGCTGGAAGCCTTCTGGGAGAGCCGGCTCCCCGACATCCAGCGCATCATGGGCGATTCGTACGGCGAGATGCGCGGGGTGCTCACGCCCCAGCAGCAGCCGGCGTTCGACCAGCGCGTGAGCGAGATGCGCGAACGCATCTCGGCGGACCCGGACTGAGGCGCGGAGAGGCCGGGTCCAGGGCTGCAGATCGAAAGGATACGGACCCCGTGGTCCGTCGTCGTCATCAAGGAGCGGGAATGATGGAGCAGAACGGACTGTACAAGCTTGCCGGGATGGTGCTGATCGCGATCCTGGTGATCGCCGCGGTGACGTACGCGGCGGGCGGCGGCACGTCCGCGCCGGAGACGATGGTCGCCGCGGCGGACGAGATCGTGGCTGCCGCGGCCCCGCTGGCGAAGGTGGAGACAGGTGACCATGCGGCCCCGGCCGACATGGTCTGCGCGCCCGACGGCGCGGCGCGGCCGCTGGACGGCGAGATCCACGAGAGCAGCGGCGTGGCGGTGAGCCGCGCGCACGCGGGGATCTTCTGGACGCACAACGACTCGGGCGACCCCGTGCTGTTCGCCGTGGACGGCCAGGGGCGCACGGCCGGCCGCGTGGCCGTGACCGGCGCGGCGGTGGAAGACTGGGAAGACGTGGCGCTGGCGCCCTGCCCCGCCGGCGGCGACTGCCTGTACGTAGCCGACATCGGCGACAACGACGCGCGGCGCGCCTCCATCACCGTCTACCGCGTCCCCGAGCCCGCACCGGGCGCATCCGCGTCTGCCCCGGCCACGGCGATCCGGCTGCGCTACCCCGACGGCCCGCACGACGCGGAAGCCCTGTTCGTGCTGAACGGCGCCATCCACGTGGTCACCAAGGGCGAGAGCGGCCCCATCGCCCTCTACCGCGCCCCCGCGGGCGCCGGGGCGGAAGCGACGCTGGAGCGGGTGCGCGAGCTGTCGGCGGGCAAGGTGGAGCGGCCGGAGCGCATCACCAGCGCCGACGCCCGCGCGGACGGCCGGTGGGTGGTGATGCGCACGCTCGACGAGGCGCTGTTCTACCCCGCCGGCGAGCTGGCGGGGAGCGGCGCGGCGCAGCCCCGGCGCGTGGACCTGCGCGGGCTGGGCGAGGAGCAGGGCGAGGGGATCGGCTTCGGGCCCGATGGCCACGTGATCGTGACCAGCGAGGGCGGGAAGAAGGACAAGCCCGCCACCTTCGCGCGGCTGTCGTGCACGCTGCCGTGAGGAGGGTGGAGGCCGTCGGCGCGGCCGTCGCCGCGGCGGACACCCGGGCGTGGCCCGGGTGTCCCGCCTGCGGCCCTGCCCGCCCCGTGAGTGGAGCTCTCCCCAGGCGCCGAGCAAAGGTTCACCCCCGTGAATCGGTGCGGGTGCTCCCGAGCTGCGCGGGCTCGGCGTATCGCTGACGGGTGAAACCAGCGAGACGCACCGTCGCGTTCCTGCCGCATGCGCAGCGCTGCCATTCGAACAGCAGGCCGGTGTATGCGTCGATCTCGTAGTCGAGCTGATAATCGGGCGGGTGGCCTGCGATCGCACAGCAGACGCGCATCAAGACGCTCATCGGCGTGCCTGTCGCTCTGGAGCCGGCGGCCTTCGGGAAGCGGGAGTGCCCGCGCATCCTTCGCAATGATTAACCCCAACCAGCGCAAATAGCAACAAATATCGCGTTGGGAGCGCAACCAGGAAACATTCGGGCACCTCTGCCACCGTACGTCCCCCGCATGGCTTCCGTTACCCTACGGCGGGCCGGTCCAATTCCCTACGCCGCAACGCACCCGCACCCCACAAGAAGATCCCGACACACCCGACTGACGGGCCCCTTCGCGCCGGGTAACGTTCGCGGCGAGTGAACCGACCTCGCCGACCCGGAGACGTAAGCCATGACACGCACCACCCGACACCTGCGGATCGCCGGCATCCTGGCGGCCGGCGCCGCCCTGGCGGCGCCGCTGGGCGCCCAGCGCGGCTCGCTGCCGTTCGCGCCGGGCGAGTCGTGCGTGTACCGCGGCACCAGCCCGCTGGGGCGGATGGGGAGCGGCACCTTCTCGGTGGCGCGCGACGACAGCGCCGCCGGCGCCTGGGTGCTGCGCTTCGACTTCCGGGGGCGGATGGGGATCGTGGGGGTGGAGAACCACACCCGCTCCTTCTTCAACCCGGCCGAGACGGCCAGCTTCCGCTTCACCAAGACGGAGCGCTCGCCGCTGAGCACCAAGCGGCAGGACGTGCGCATGGACGCCGGAACCCGGCGCTGGACCGGCACCGGCCGCAACGCCGGCGGCGCCATGGCCACCGACGCGCCGCTCGACGAGCTGTCGTTCATCTACTTCCTGCGCACGCTGCGGCTGGGCGAGGGCGACACCTACAACTTCACCCGGCACTACGACCCCACCCGCAACCCGGTGCGGGTGCGGGTGATCGGCCGCGGGCTGATCCGGGTGCCGGCGGGGAGCTTCCAGGCCATCGAGGTGGAGATGCGGGTGCGCGACCCCAACCGCTACGGGGGCGAGGGGGTGATCCAGATCCACTTCACCGACGACGAGCGCCACGTGCCGATCCGCCTGGAGTCGCAGATCCCCGTGGCCGGCCGGATGGTGCTGTCGCTGGAAGCCATGACCCCCAGCTGCGGCGCCGCCGGAGCCGCCGAGCGCTCGGCCGACTGACACCGCTTCGGCACCGCCGGCTGACGACGTCCGAGTCCGCGTCCGCCGACGACGACCGACCGACGACGATCACCGCCCGCCACGGCAGCTCGTGGCGGGCGGTGGTCGTTCGTGCCTCGGCACTCAGCCGTCAGTCCTCGGTCTTCAAAGGGCGGATAAATCCGCAGCAACAACCACACGAAGTCCGCCTTCACGGACTACCGGCTTCGGCGCGGCCGGGATGACGTTGCACGGCACGAGCATCTTCACGCGTTCGAAGTAGCCGCGAGCGGAGCGAGCCGAGGTCCCTCTCCCAGGCTGTTTTGGGAGAGGGACAGGCGCGCAGCGCCAGGGTGAGGGCCCCCCGCGGCGCCCGGCCAGCACTGGGCACTGGGCACTGGGCACTGGGCACTGGGCACTGGGCACTGGGCACT
>DASWMA010000606.1:0-2876 GCA_036399995.1 Longimicrobium sp.
CGCTCGCGCGGCTGACGGGCGACCGCGACCCGCTGGTGCGCTCCTTCGCCCTGCGCGCGCTCACCGCGCCGCTGGCCGACTCGGCCGGCATCGCCCGCGCCCAGGCGCTGTCCACCGTGCTGCGCGCCGTGGCCGACCCGCGCCACGAGGTGAGCGTCAGCGCCATCCGCACGCTGGGCACGTACGACGCCCCCGAGTCCATCGACCGTCTGGTGGGCCTGCTGACCAGCGCCGACCCGCATCATTCCATCACCGCCGCCGAATCGCTCGGCCGGCTGGGGGCGAAGGCACCGGCCGCCGGCGCGCGCCTGCGCCAGACCGCGCTGGACGTGACGCGGCCGATCGCGCTCCGCACCGCGGCGCTGGCCGCGCTGGCGGAGGTGGACGCCTCGTCCGCCGCCGGCGCGGCCGACATCCTGGTGCGCGAGAGCAACTGGCGGTCGCGCGCCGCCGCTGCCCGCGTCTACGCCCGCGCCGCGGGAGAGCCGAACTACCAGGCGTCCGCGCTGCGCGCGCGGCTCGAGACGGCGATCGCCGATCCGGACGGCCGCGTGCAGAACGCCGCCGTCGAGGCCGCGGTGGGCGCCGCGGGCGACAGCGTGGCGCGCATCCGCCCGCTCCTGCTGCACGCGCTGCAGGTGCCCGACTTCTACGCCCGGGTCAACGCCATCACCGGCCTGGGGCAGGCGGGGAACCCGGCCGACGCGCCCGCGATCTACGACGCCTACGCCCGCGCCCAGCGCGACTCGCTGAACGACGCGGCCATCGCCGCCGTGGACGCGCTGGGGCAGCTGGGGAAGAAGGACACCGGCGTGGCGCGCGGCTTCTTCGGGCGCTTCGGCCGCTCGGGCGACTACCTGGTGCGCCAGCGCGTGGCCACCGCCTTCGGTGAAGACGTCCCCGCCGGGTGGGGGGCGCCGCTCCCCATCCTCACCGGCCGCAGCATGGCCGACTACACGGCGATGGTGCGCCGCGGGCAGGCCCGCCCCCGTCCTCGCGCGCGGCTGGTGACGGACCGCGGGACGATCGAGCTGGCGCTGTTCGCCGACGACGCGCCGCTCACGGTGGACAACTTCCTGTCGCTGGCGCGGCGCGGATACTTCAACGGGCAGGACTGGCCGCGCGTGGTCGCCAACTTCGTGATCCAGGGCGGCGACCCCCGCGGGGACACCAACGGCGGTCCGGGGTATTCCATCCGTGACGAGATCAACCGGCACCCGTACGTGACCGGAACCCTGGGGATGGCGCTCTCGGGGCCCGACACGGGCGGGAGCCAGTGGTTCGTCACCCACTCGCCGCAGCCGCACCTGGACGGCACCTATACCGTGTTCGGGGGCGTGGCGAGGGGGATGGACGTGGCCGGGAAGATCATCCCCGGCGACCGCATCATCCGAGTGGAAGAGGTACGCTGACGTGATGGATCACAGACTCGCATCCGCCGCGGCGCTGGCGGCGCTGCTGACCGCCTGCGCGGCCGCCCAGGGCACCGCCGCGCCGTCGCCCGCTCCGGAAAGCCCGCCGCCCGCGTCCGGATCCGCGGCGGCCGCCACGCCCGACTCGATCGCCGCGGCGCTGCGGCGGGCCACCACCCCGTCGTCGCCCACGCAGGCGCGCTTCGCCTGGTCGCTCGACGAGGCGGGGTCGCGCTTCAACGGGAGCGGCGTGGCGCGCTACGTGGCGCCCGAGCGCTTCCGGCTCGACCTGTTCGGCCCCCGCGGCGAGACGTACATGGCCGCGGCGCTGGTAAGCGAGACGCCGCGCATCCCCGCGCAGGTGGCGGAGCGCTTCAAGCTCCCCTCGCCGGCGCTCCTCTGGGCCGCCGTCGGGGTGGTCCGCCCGCCGGCTTCCGCCCGTCTCGCCTCCGCCACCGACGAGGGCGGGCGCGTGACCGTGCGCTACGACCTGGGTGCGGACGGAACGCTGGAATACCGCGCGCAGGGCGGCCGCCTCGCCTCCGTCCGCCGGCTGAAGAGCGGCGGCGTGCAGGAGAGCGTGGAGCTGGAGCGCGCGGGCGACGGCGCGCTGAAGGCGGCGCGGTACCGCGACTGGCCCGCGTACCGCAACCTCAACCTTACGCTGGAACAATCCTCCAATGCCGCGTCGTTCCCTGATGACATCTGGACTCCGCCGGGCACGGCTCGCTAGCGTCCTGCTGGCGGCCGCGGTGATGCTCAGCGGGTGCATGTACAGCTTCACCGGCGGCGGGCTCCCGTCCAACATCCGCACCGTGTACGTGGATCTGTGGGACAACACCACGCCCTTCGAGTTCCTGCGCAGCGACGTGCAGCGCAAGCTGCAGGACGAGCTGCCGCGCAACCTGGGCGTGCGCCTGGCGCCGCAGCAGACCGCCGACGCCATCGTGCGCGGCAAGCTGACCAACTACGACGAGCAGGTCACCAACTTCGACCCCAACACCCCCGGCGGGCGTATCACCACCAGCCAGACGCGGGTGCAGATCACCTTCGACGCGGAGATCTTCGACGTGAAGAACAACCGCGTGCTCTGGCAGCAGGGCTCCATCAGCGCCATCGGCCTGTTCAACCGCGAGGCGGGCGAAACGGCCGACGTGGGGCGGCGCAAGGCGATGGACGACCTGGTGCAGAAGCTGGTGCAGGGGGCGCAGTCGCAGTGGTGAGCCCCGGCCCCATCCGCATCGCCTCGCGCGGAAGCCAGCTGGCGCTCTGGCAGACGCGCGCGGTTGAGGCGGCGATCCGCGCCGCGTCGCCCGGCACCGAAGTCGAGATCCGCGTGATCAAGACGACGGGCGACAACGTGCTCGACGTCCCCCTGGCCAAGATCGGCGACAAGGGGCTGTTCACCAAGGAGCTGGACGCCGCCCTTCTTTCCGGCGAAGCCGACCTCGCCGTCCACTCGCT
>DASWMA010000607.1:0-5816 GCA_036399995.1 Longimicrobium sp.
GACTCCCCTCCCTCCGATGCTCGCGGCGAAGCCGCCCACGCAGTTCAAGGAAATCCGGCGCGCGCACCCGGGTCCGCCGTCCCGCCCAGCATCCCCACCAGCCAGCGCGCGAGCTCCTCCTCGTCCACGATCGACCACGAATGCGGGTGGCGCCTGCCGTCGGGGCGGCGGCCCCGGCCGGTGGTGGCGACCAGCTCCGCGCGCGGGTTTCCGGCGATGCGCAGCAGGTTGATCATCGCCGCGTGGTCCACGGCGTTCATCCCGTAGTAGTCCAGGTTGCGCTCCTCCATCCACCACTGCACGTCGGGCTCGGTGTAGAGGCGGAGGGCGGTGGCGCTCAGCAGCCGTGCATTCCCCCCGTCCGGCTCCGTGGCGAGGAGGGGCGAGCTGCGGCGGTACGCGGCGCGCGCCTCGCTTGGCCCTCCGCCCAGCGCGCGGCGGAGCGCCGAGAGCACCATCCGTTCTTCGGCCACGTTGGTGCGCGGGGCCCGCCGCCGCGTGGCGAGCTCCGCGTGGCGAGCCATGCGCTCGAAGTCGAGCGGCGCGTCCACGGCGAACACCGCGGCAACCTTCGGCACGGCGCGGCAGCGGCGCCGGGCGCAGAGCTGCGCGTACCGCACCGCACCCGTCCCTCCCGCCGAGAACCCGCCCACCGCCACGCGCTCCGGGGGGATGCGGTACCGCTGGACGACCTCGGCGACCGTCGAATCGAGCCGCGCCAGCATCCGGTCGGTCTCGTAGAGCGTTTCCGGGTGCGGAACCGCGACCAGGGTGAGCACGCCCTGCCCGCCCAGGCGCGCCGGCAGGGTGGACGGCGTGTACCCGGAGCCCGGCTCGAAGCTGTCCACGCTTCCGCCGTAGCCCGGCAGCAGCACCAGCAGGGCGCGCGGCTGGCCGGCGGGCGCGTGGATCCGGTAGCGGTTGCCCACGCTGTCGGCCGGGTCGCGGCGGACCACCTCGGTGGGCTGCCCGGCCAGCGGGGCCGCCGCGAGCGCGGCCAGGAGCGGCAGGATGCGAAGATGCCGGTGCATGGCTGGAACGTTGTCGATCTCGGGGCTGCCGCGCCCGCGCCGGGTGACGAGCCGGCCGGCGAGCGGGACGGGAGGGACGCGGGCCAACGTACGGCGGACCCGCCGGATCTGCGATGGCTGCGCGGGCGGACAGCCGCCGCCCTCACGCGGGGACGGCCGGTGCCGCCGATCGATCGCCCGCGCGCACGCCGGCGCAAGCCCGCACGGCGATGGCGTAGCAGTTCACCCATCCGTTTGCGACCGGCACCTCCGTTGCACGTCCAGGGTCGATACGACACCGGCATCCCTTCGGCGTCGGCGCGCCCGGTGACGAGCGCGCAAGCTACTCTGCAGCAAGGAGTTGAAGATGTACAAGCTCGGTCTTCTGGCGGTGGTGGCGGCGGCCCTGGCCGCCGTTCCCGCCCCCGCGAATGCCCAGAATGTCGTGACCTGCGAGTCATACGGAGGACGCCGGCAGACCTGCGCGGTGGACAGTCGCGGCACCGAGGTGCGGCTGATCCGCCGGCTCAGCGACGCGTCGTGCGTACGCGACCGCAGTTGGGGCGTTCGACCCGGCGCGGTGTGGGTGGATGACGGATGCCGCGCGCAGTTCGCGGTGGTCGGCTCGCGCGGGGGCTACAATGACGACGACGGCCGCTGGGGCCGCGACGACCGGCGGGGCCGTGACGACCGGCGCGATCGCGACGACCGCTGGGACCGCGACGACGATCGCAATCGCGCGGGCCGGCACGACGCCTCGTGGGCGCTGAACCGCTGCCGCCTGGCCGTGCAGCGCCGGGTGGGCAGCCGCAGCGTGAACACCTGGATGGAGAACAACAGCCGCAACCGCACGCGGGTGGGGTGGCGCACCAATCGTGGCGTGCGCGGCACCTGCCGGGTGGACCGCGATGGCCGCGTGGACGTGCGCGTCGACCGCCACCGCTGAGCGGCCGACGTGGCTGGAGACAAGGGCCGCGGCTCACCCGAGCCGCGGCCCTTTTCCGTAGCAGATGGCGGAGGGGGAATCGGTCTGTGCACGCAACTTGCTCTCTGGCAAAGAGATGGCTGGAGAGAAAGCGCGGTCGGAGCGCGCGGGATGAAGGGACCTAACCTGGAGGGACCGATGCGTAGACTGGCGATTCTGGCGGCGACTGCGGTGGCGGCGGTGGCGTTCGCGCCGTCGCAGGGGCAGGCGCAGCAGGTGGTGAACTGCGAGTCGTTCAGCCGCGACCAGCGGGTGTGCGCCATGGACACCAGCGGCGGCGTGCGGCTGGTGCGGCGGTTCAGCGAGACGCCGTGCATCCAGGGGCAGACCTGGGGCCTGGCCCGCGGCGGCGTGTGGGTGAGCGGCGGGTGCCGCGCCCAGTTCGTGAGCAACGTGCAGGCCGGCAGCGGCAGCTACAACAACGGTGGCTACAACAACGACGGGTACAACAACAACAACGCGAACGTGAACAACCGCGCGGTGGCCCGCGCCGAGGCCATGTGCCGCCAGGCGGTGCGCCAGCGGGTGGGCAACCGCCGCACGGCCACCGAGGTGCAGAACGTGAACCGCAACAACGTTCGCGTGGCCTGGCGCACCTCCAACGGCCTGACCGGCACCTGCCGCATCAACAGCGACGGCAACGTGACCGTCCGCGTGAACAACAACCGCTGAACGGCGGTGGGTGGATGATCGAAGGCCGCGGCTCCCCCCGGGGGGCCGCGGCCTCTTTCTGTCCTGGGCGGCGCGGGGAGCCTGGAGGTGGCGCCCGGGGTGATGCTGATGGACGCGCCCGGCTTTCCCGACGCGTACAGGGCGGAGGCGACGGAGGGGCTCGAGTCGCTGCGGGTGTTCCGCGGCGGCGAGGCCCAGGGGGTGGGCTGGACCTACGTGAGCCCGGCCCCGGCGAGAGGGCCGGGACGTATCGCACCACCCTCGACCGGTTCCTGGCCGACGAGCACGGCCGCAGCCGCATCTCGTTCGACGACTTCGCGGTGGCGCTGCTGGACGAGGCCGAGACGCCGAAGCACGTCGGTCGCCGGTTCGGGGTGGCGTTCTGATCCACACCTGCCGAGCTGACGGATCACACAGCAATGAACGCGGAGCATCGGAGTGAAGGGAGTCAGGGGGAGAACCGCGGGACCACCTCAGTTCTCCCCCTGACTCCCCTGTCTCCGATGCTCCGCGTTCATTGCTGTTGCGGTTCAGGGTGCCGCTTCAACCCCCGAAAAACTGCGAGATCGTGTAGATCACCAGCCCCGCCAGGCCGCCCACCAGCGTCCCGTTGATGCGGATGAACTGCAGGTCCTTGCCGATCTGCAGCTCGATCTTGCGGGTCGTGTCCTCAGGATCCCACGCGGCCACGGTGCTGGCGATCAGCTCGGCCACCTCGCCGCGGTACTGCTCGACCACGTAGAGGACGGCGCTCTCGATCCAGCCGTCGACCTTCTCCATCAGCTCCGGGTCGTTGCGCATCGACTCGGCGAAGCGCGTGACCGTGTGGGCGATGCGGCGGCGGAACTCGCTGCCGGGGTCGGCGGCGTGCTTCAGCACGCTAGCCTTCAGGTCGCCCCACAGCGAGGCCGAGTAGCCGCGCACGGCGGGGTGCTGCAGCAGGTCTTCCTTCAGGTGCTCGCCTTTTTCGATCATGTCGGGCGAGGTGCGCAGCTTCTCCACGAACTCCAGCATCGCCTCGTTGTAGCGGTGCCGCAGCGGGTGCTCGGGGTTGATCGCCACCTCTTCGAGGGTGTGCTCGATCCCCGTGACGATCTTCTGGTGGATCTTCTCGTCGATCGGGCTGGGCACCCACCAGGGGAGCTCGTCGCGGATCTTCTGGCGCAGCCCCTCGCGGTTTTCCTCCACCAGCCGCCCCATCAGCCGCAGCGCCGAGTCGAGCAGCTCCTGGTGGCGGTTGTTGTGGGTCATCAGCGAGAGCGCCTTCCCCATCAGCGGGGCCACCTGGGTGGCGCGCACCCGCTTGCTGATGCTGCTCTCGATCAGCTCCTGCACCTCTTCGTCCTTCAGCACCTGCACCAGCCCGCTCACCGTGGCGGCGGCGTGGCGGCCCACGATCTCGCCGTGCTCGGGGTGCGCCAGCCAGTCGGCCAGCTTGTGCGCGATGCTGGCCTTCTGCAGCCGCACGCGGATCACCGCGGGGGAGAGGAAGTTGTTCTGGACGAAGTTGCCCAGGCTGCGGCCGATGCGCTCCTTGCGGTTGGGGATGATGGCCGTGTGCGGGATTCGCAGCCCCATCGGGTAGCGGAAGAGCGCGGTCACCGCGAACCAGTCGGCGAGCCCGCCCACCATCGATGCCTCGGCGGTGGCGCGCACGTAGCCCAGCCACGGCCAGCGCTCTTCGAGCACGCGCGTCACGATGTACACCACGAAGGCCGCCACCAGCAGCCCCGTGGCGCGGAACTTCATGGTGTCGAGCTGCTGCCGCTTCAGCTCCTCGTCCTTCAGCGGCTGCAGCGCGATGGCCGCGGCGCCGGCGGGCGCGGCGGCGGCGGCAGGCGCCGCCGTGTCGTGCTCCGCGGCCGGCGGCGTGGGTTCGACCCGTGTATCCAACTGGCAGCTCCGGACCCTGTCTGGCGGGTGTGATCGATCTCGACGGCGGGCGGCGCGATCGCCGTCCGCTCCCCCCGCGGTTGCGAGCGGTGGAGGATGCATGCCACCGCCTCCCGGGACAATACCTTGCCGGTCCGGCGAAAGATTCGGCGCGGCCCTCGCGCGGGCATCGGCGCGCCGTCAGATTCCGCTGTTCGGCCCAGTCGAGCCGGGGAGGATCCGGGGTGTGTCGATCGGCAGTGCATCGCAGCCGCACTCGTCTTTCGTCATCCTGGGCATCGGTGCACCGGCGGCTGAAGCCGCAGCAACAACGACGAAAAGCCTCGCAAACCGCGCGAGGCTTCAGGATGGCGGGGGAAAGCTGGGTGTGGTTCGGTTTCTCTGGGAGAGGGGGATGATGATGCGGATGGGGATCGGGACGGCGGCCGCGGCGGTGCTGGTGGCGGCGGCGTGCACGAGCCGGCCGGCGAGCGTGGCTCCCGCGGCGGCGGTTGCGGCGGACCTGATGTCGGTGGGCTCGCCCGCGTACACGGCCAGCGGCGTGCGGCAGCTTGCGCCCGACGTGCAGGTGGCGCGGCTGGCGCCGGGGCTGTGGGTGCACACCACCACCATGATGCTGGGCGGCAGCCTGGTGCCGGCCAACGGGATGCTGCTGGAGACGGCGGACGGCTCGGTGCTGTTCGACACCGGGTGGACCCCGGCGCAGACGGAGGTGCTGATGGCCTGGGCGCGCGACGAGCTGCGCCGCCCCGTGCGCCGCGCGGTGGTCACGCACTACCACGAGGACCGGCTGGGCGGTATCCCCGTGCTGCGGCGCGCGGGGGTGGACGTGCGCGGCTCGGACCTTACGCGGCAGCTGGCGATTGCGCAGGGGACGGCCGCGCCCGACCCGGCGGTGGGGGTGGCGGAGGGGATTCCGTGGGCCGACCCGGCGGGGTTCGAGGTGCGCTGGCCCGGCCCCGGCCACACGCGCGACAACGTCGTCGTCTGGTTCCCTGGGCAGCAGGCGATCTTCGGCGGGTGCCTGGTGAAGAGCGACACCGCCACCACCGTGGGCAACGTGCGCGACGCCGACGTGCCGGCCTGGCCCCGCACCGTGGCCGCCGTCCGCGCCGCCTACCCGGCCGTGCGGCTGGTGGTGCCGGGCCACGGCCGGGTGAGCGGCCCCGCCGCGCTCACACACACCGAGCAGCTCATTGCGGCCAAAGGCGGCGGCTGAACCGATCCGCCCGGATCGAGGGAAACGAAGAGCGGCG
>DASWMA010000608.1:0-3469 GCA_036399995.1 Longimicrobium sp.
GCTTGGCGCGCTCCGGGAGCATTGCGGCAAGCTGCGTGGTGATGGCGGGCGGTCCCTTCTCACCCTCGGGCTGCTCGTCGATAGCCCGGCGCCGCAGAAGCATGGCGATCAGCGGCGCCGCCTCCTTCAACCCGCCCTCCAGCGTGGTGTCGGTGGCCGTCACGTCGCGCACGCGCTGCCGCGCCTCCGTCCACCGCTGCTTGAACCTGCGGGCGCGTCCGGCATTCGTCTTGGCCGCGCGTGCCGCGTGGGCCGTACGGCATTACTCCAGGAACAGCGGTACGGAGTCGAGCGCCTGATCGAGCGTGTCGCTCCGGATGCCGTCCAGCCAGTGCCAGTCCCGCAGGACCGGCGTGTTTCGGAAGGTCGGAGCGCGGTTCACCAGTAGCGCGCCGAAGTGCTCCGGCTTGTGTTCGATGATCCGCTCGACCGTCCGTGCGTCCCACGCCCGCAAGGCCCGCAGGACCGCGCGGACGGCCGTCTTCGGCTCGACGTAGACGTACCCGGCCACCCGGACGGCTTCCTTCGCTGCTTGGCTCCAACGAGTGCGAGAGGCGGAGGCGGAATTGTGGAGCCCCTGCGCCTTCTGCTCCGCGCTGCGGGCATCCTCCACCCGCTGCTGGTGATCCCGGCGCGCCAGTTCGCGCGCGATTCCCGCCGCCGCGCGCTTCAGCAGGGCGCGTGGACGGCGGGGCCGCTGCGTCCAGTAGACGAACGCCGGATCGTGGACGTGGCTCACCGAACTACGTTGCGGGCCGTACGTCTCCGGCTGCTGCCACAGCAGGTCGAGCGCCGTGTCGGGGCTCTGGCACTCGGCCACTCGCCGGAAGCTTCGGCGGGCCTCGAGCGGTGCGTTGAACACGGCTCGGAACAGGTTCACGTAAATGCGAGCGGACGCCAGATAGACGCGGCGCTCGCGGGTGGGCGACTTGGGCAGTTCGGTCTTGTGGGGCATGATGGGTCGTGGGGTGTGGGTTCAGAGACTCAGGCCGCGCGACCGCTCGCGCTCGCGCTCGGGATCGCGGCCCATCGCCATGTCACGCGCGAGCTTCAGCCCCTCGCGCAGGGCATCTTTGACCAGCCCGGCGGCCTGCGCCGGGAGCATCGGGACGAGGCGTTCCGCGAGCTTGGCGGCCAACTCGGGGGCGCCACGGGTGATTGCGGCCGACGCCAACCGCGCCCCGGCCTCGCGCACGTTCCCGGCGACGTTGACGTGCGCGAGGTTGGCGGCGGCGTTTAGCCCCCGCTGCGGAACCTGCGCGCGGTGTGCGTCGCCGATGAGCCGGGCGGATTGCTTGAGCACGTGGCGGTCGCGCTGTCCCTGCATCCGCGCGTAGTCGTAGCCCGCATTGGCCGCGCGGGAGACGCGGGACAGATCGGCGTCCCGACGAAGGGTGCCGAAGCGGTGCGGCTCGTCGCGCAGCGTCGCTGCTGTGCGCGCCGCGCTCCGCCGGGCCGACGCGTCGAGGAAGGCCCGGCGCGCGGCGGCCGGGTCGTCGTAGAGCGCGCGGGCCTCGCGCGAGAAGTCGCGCGCGGCGTCGGCGTACGTGCGCGGTCGCTGCCGCTCGGCCGGCACACGCGCCGGCACCGGAGACGGCGGCGCCGGCGTCCGCTCGTGCACCTGGGGCGACGGGGTGCGCGGCGAGCGGTCGAGCGCGGCCGATAGGTCGAGCGGCTTGCGCTCGGGGGGGTGGGAAACACGCGGCCCGTGCCCGTCAGACCGGGACACAGGCACAACGGCGGGGGCGAGCGCCAACTCGGGGCCGCGCCGCTGGGCGAGCGCAGCGGCGCGGTCGTCCAGCGTGCGCGCGGCCACGGCCTGCCGGGCGCGGTACTCGCCCAGCGAGCCTAGACGGCGCTCCAGATGGGCACGCGAAACGGAGCGGTCGATATCGGACGCCTTCGCCTTCCGCACCCCGTCCGTCACCACGAGCCCGCGCCCGTCCACGCGCACGGACAGGCCGTGCCCGGCTAGGCCGCGCTCCAGCTCGGCCCATGACCGGGCGCCGGTGAGGTGCGGCCCCGCCTCGCGGCGGACGCGCTCCACGAACGCGGCGTCCCCGCGCTCCAGCCGCGCGGGCGCGCGCTCCGGCGCGGTTCGGGCGTGCCCTGGGACCGGCGCGTGGCGCCCCGGCACGGCGCGCAACCCTAGCTCGGCCTCCTGCTGGCGCAGGCTGCGTTCAATGCGCCGGTAGTCGTGCCAGTTGGACCAGACCCGGTGCTGCTCCGGGTGCACGCGGTTGACGACGACGTGCACGTGCGGATGCGCGCGGTCGCGGTGCGCCACGATCAACGCTTGATGGTCCTGCAGCCCAAGGTCGCGCAGCGTGCGGTCCGCGACCTGGCGCAGGGTGTCCCGGTTCACCGGATCTGCCGGGTCGAAGCTGATGGAGAAGTGGTAGACCGGCGGCTGCACGCTGTCGCCGTCGCGAGCGGTGGCGGCCATGATCCGGGCAGCGGCCTCGGGGTCGCGGGTCGGCAGGTTCCGCGACTCGATCCAGTCCACGCGGTCCGGCTCCACCCGCTCCGGTGATCCGCGCTCCAGATAGCGCGCTACGCCTTTGAAGCCCGTTCCGAGCTTGTTCACTTTCCCGATCACGGGAGACAGCGGGCCAAGGCCGCATACAGGGTGTCGAGGACCGCGTACACCTCCGCGTCCGGCGGAAGGGCCTCGTCGGTGTTGGCGCGGTGAGTGAGTTCGTTGAGCGCCACACCCGCCGGGTGCAGATCCGCGAGGATCGCGGCGGCGGCGCTGCCGCGCTCCGGCGCGGCGCGAGTGGCCAACTCGGCGGTCTGGAGCACCGCGCCGATGAACCGCGCGGCGTCGTCGTTCCAATCCTCCTCGGCCACGCGCTGGAGCTGCTGAAGGTTGTTCATCACGCGGGCGAGCTGGTGCACCAGCTCGTCGGCCGCGCGGCGCTGCCGCGGCTGCCGCGGCGCCGCGCCGCCACCCGCCGCGGCCTCTAGCGCGGCCTCGCGCACGAAGCGAAGTGGCGGGATGCCGCCTCGCGCGTGGGCGGCGTCGGCTACGCGCTGCCACTCGTCGTCGTGCCAGCGGGTGAGCTTATGAACGGTTCTGCGCCTTCGGGGCATGGGTCGGGCGGTTCAGGGTTTTTCCGTTTTTCGCCGTGTTGAGCGCAGCGAAACCGAGCAGGCGAGCGAGATATCTCCGGGCGGGCGGAGCGAGCCGACGGAGATATCCGCGAGCAATTGCTCGCTCTCGGTGTTCATTACCGTACTCTGCGAATCGCGCGGGCGTTCTGCGGCTCGGGACAAAACGTCGGCTGTTAATCACCCGAAAATCTCCGATTAACCCGGCGCTCACCGCGCGCACGGCCTCCTGCGCGTGTCCGTCCGTGGTCGGCTTCCGGGGAAGGTCGGCCACCCGAAACAGCGGCTCGTCGCCGTCCATCCGGACCGGCACCAGCCGCCCGTCGCGGAACAGGCGCCGCAGGTGCCCGCGCGTGAA
>DASWMA010000609.1:0-6824 GCA_036399995.1 Longimicrobium sp.
CGCCGCGTGTCGGCGAACAGCGGGTCCAGGTCCAGCCAGAGCCCGCCGTGATGCCCCGACTCCAGCCGGAAGTGCCCGCGCCGGCCGGACACCAGCTCCAGGAACGCCGCCGTGCCCGTCTCGCTCATCGTTTCCATCTCAGAAGTAGCCGCTGCACTTCCACCGGGCTGCGGGCGTGTACGTGCAGGTGTTCATCCCCGGGCCCGTGTAGCGGAAGGCAAGCTCGTATCCATCCGCGGTGCGCCGGTACCGCAGCGGGTAGCGCTCACGGTCGCGGTCCGGCACGCGTAGCGCGCTGTCGGGAAGGAAGCCCGGCACCAGCGCGGACAGCGAATCCGGATACACACCGCGCAGGGCTCGATACTGCTCGAGCGCCGCGATGACGGGAGCGCTGCGCTCGTAGCCACGCCTCGCGACCGGCCCCGCCCCCGGCCCCGGACAGGCGCCCAGCAGCAGCGGGATCAGCAGCACGGCAAGACTGGGTGTGATTCGCATCATGGCGCTCTCTCGCTCGCCAGCCGCTCCAGCGCGTCGCCAGACACGCGGAATACGGTCCAGTCATCCATCGGCTCCGCACCCAGGGCGCGGTAGAAACGGATCGCCGGCTCGTTCCAGTCCAGCACCCACCACTCCAGCCTGCCGCACCCGCGCTCCACCGCCAGCCGCGCCAGGTGCGCCAGCAGCGCACGGCCCACTCCCCTCCCCCGCAGTTCGGGGCGCACGTACAGGTCTTCGAGGTAGATGCCGGGGCGGCCCAGGAAGGTGGAGTAGTTGTGGAAGAAGAGCGCGAACCCTGCCGCCTCGCCCTCCGCCTCCGCGATCACCACCTCGGCGTAAGGCCGCGCGCCGAACAGCGTCTCGCGCAGCCCCTCCTCGGTCGCCCACGTGATGCGCCATCCGCTCGTACTCCGCCAGCTCGCGGATGAAACGGAGGATCAGCGGGACATCGTCCGGGGTGGCGGAATGGATCATCGCGCGGAGCACATGGAAGATTTTGCGACTGATGAAGTCGCGGCGTCACGGCTACGACGGCACAAGTCCGCCTGCGCGCCGCCTGCGCGGACTTCGACAGAGAAGCGCCCGTGCCGCGCCCGATCACCGCGGCCGAGCCGCAGCCGGTAGTCCGCGAAGGCGGACTTCGTGTAGTTGTTGCAGCGGTTTCAACCGCCCTGCTCCCCCCGGCTGGCCGATCCCGACGGGGGTGGAATCCTCCCCCCCATCGGTCGATCGACCCGCCGGGGTAGGGCTCCGCGTTCTCACCCCGCCTGGATCGGCACCCAGATCTCGATCTCGCCCGATCCCGTCTTTGAATCAAAACGCTCGTCGTAGACCTCGAAGTCCGGCGCGTGGGCCGTCTGGCGTCCCGAGCGCGGGAGCCAGTCGTTCCAGATCGCGTCCCAGGTGGTGTGCAGCGACGATACGTGCCCCTGGTGCACGAACACCGCGTACGTCTGCGGCGTCACGCGCACCCGCCCGAGCTCGGCGGACAGCCCCTCGAACGCGGCCACCTCCACGCCGGCCATGTATTCCATCGTCTGCGCCTGCGCGTCGCCGGAGCAGATCACGCCGTAGGCGGTGGTGCCCACCTGCCCGGGGATCGTGCCGAGCTGCTGCAGCGCCTCCCACTGCGCGGGGATGCCGCGCTGCGCCTCGGCGAAGGAATGCACGCGGCGCAGGCCGGCCAGCAGCATGGGCCGGCCCTCCGCGATCCGGACCGGTTCCACGGGGGTCACGGGATGATTCACGATCTGGCGGTCTCGCTCTGGGTCGAAGGGAACGCTCATCGGGACGGCGCCTGATTCGCCCGCCCGCGCAGGAACGACTCGATCGCGCGGAAGTGCGCGCGGGCGATGCGCTCCTGCACGGCGGGGTCGCGCAGCGCGGCCTCCTGCTGCGGCACCATCAGGAACATCGATTCCGTGAGCGTGGCGGGGAACCAGGTGCTGCGCACCAGCGCCAGGTCGGCCCGCGCGATCCCCAGGTCGCGCAAGCCCAGCTCGGCGATCAGCTCGCGCTGGAAGGCACGCGTGAGCTCCATCCCCTGCGGCGCGTTGTAGAACGCCGTGGTCCCGTTGTTGGTGAACGGGTTCACCCCGTCGGGGAAGGCGTTGTTGTGCACCGACACCAGCAGCTCGGCGTTCGCCCGCTCGGCCGCCAGCGGCCGCGCGCCCAGCGCCACCCCCGCCGTGTCGGGGCGCGTCTCCATCACCCGCGCCCCCGCGTCGCGCAGCATGCGCACGAGCCGCTTGGAAATGGCCAGGTTCGCCTCGGCCTCCGTCAGCCGCGTGGGGCCGATGGCGCCGCCGGGCGGGTGCCCCGCGTCCACCGCGACGAAGCGCCCCGCCAGCGGCCGCGCGCGGTCGATGCGCGGCGGGCGGCGCACGCGGATCACCAGCGTGCCGCCGGCGTCGTAGAAGCTGCGCCACCCCCACACCGGCTCGGCCGTCTCCAGCCGCGCGGTGAACACCCCGTCGCGCGGCTGGTCCCAGCTCAGCCGGCGGACCAGGGGGTCGTCGGGGCCGTAGTGCGCCCAGTTGGTGCGCGTCTGCGCGCCGAACACCTCCACCCGGATCTCGCTCCCCTCGGCGTTCACGCGGAAGGGAAGCCGGTCGGACGTGCTCAGCCGCAGGTCCACCCACTCCGCCGCGGGAACCACGCGCACGGTGCCCACCGTCCCCTCGGGCGCGGGGGTGCCGGCCGGCAGCAGCCGCAGGCTCCGCGCGTCGATCCACACGTGCACGTCGTCATCCAGCCGCGCGCGCAGGAAACCCTCGCGCTCGCCGGTGACGACGAAGCGGGTGCCGACCGGGAAGAACCACTGGTACGGCGTGTTCCCCCCCGGCAGCGCCTGCGCGATCACGGTGCTGTCCGCCCGGTCGCCCGCGGCCACCGCCACCCGCGTCTCGCCCGGCCGCAGCAGCCCCACGGCCGCGGGAAGCGCCATCCGCAGCGTGTCGCGGCCGCGCACCAGCTGGATCACCGCCCGCCCGGCGCGTGCGTCCACGGCGGCCACCGTCGGCGCGGCCCCGTCCGCCGTGGAGATCGCGGCGCGCGGCGCCAGGGTGCCGGCGTACTCGGCGAGCTCGCGCGGCTGCGCGGCATCCTGCTGGAAGCCGGTGGAGCGCTCCGCCACCCGCCGCTCCACCAGCGGCACCGACGACCCGTCCGCCAGCAGCAGCCGCGCGCTCGCCCCGGGCGTGGCGCGGAAGCGCACCGTCACCGGCTCGCCCTCGGCCACGGTCAGCGCGCCCGACGGCGTGACGCTCCCGGCCACGATGGAGAGCGGCCCTCCGGCGGCCGGCGGCTCCTGGCGGACGGGAACGCGCACACTGCGCCGCTGCTGCGCCTGCTGCGTCTGCCCGCCGCTCCGCACCTCGGCCACGATGTCGTACACGCCGTTCGCGGGGACGGGAAGGAAGCCCAGGAACGCGCCGTTCGCCGCCACCTCCACCGGCTGTCCGTTGATGGTGAGCCGCGCCTGCCCGTTCCCCACGCTCCCGAAGATGAAGTTGCTGTCCGCCGCCGTGAGCGCCGCCCCTTCGGCGGGATACACCACGTCGATCGCGAGCGCGCCGTTGCGCGCCGGCACCGGCGGCAGGCTCCCGCGCCGGGGATCTTCGGCGGCGTCCGGCGGCCCGCTCTCGCCCGCAGCGCGGGTGGGCGGGTTGGTGGACGCGGTCGCGCACGCGGCGATCAGGAACGCCGCGGCGGCCAGGGCGAAACGGGTGATGCGGTGCTGCATGCGATGTGATTTCGTCAGGGTGCGACGGTCGGGTTTCTCTCGGGCTCGGGCGATGACGCGGCGGGCGGCACCCGCGCCCTCTCCGGCCGCCTGAGGGCGTCCACCTCTCCCGTACCGGGAGAGGTTGCGGGGGCTACACCCCGGCGCTTCGAAACGCTCGTGTGCGCCACAGGCTGCAGGCCTCACCATCGCTGCGGCAGCCACCCTCTCCCGTCCGGGAGAGGGTCGCGCTCTAAGGCGCGGGGAGAGGGCGCGAGCCCGGCACTCACGACGCCGGACGAGCCGATCTCCGCGTGCAGTCCGCGAAGGCGGACTTCCCGGGGTTCCAGCCCCCGGTTTCAACCGGGGGTGGGCGCCGCGGCTTGCTCTCCGTTCTTGAGCGCGAGGCAACCCAGCATCCGCATCATCCGCCTCATCCCGCGCGCGACGTTCGGATCCTCCGGTCGAAGGCGCCGATCAGATCCTCTGGTTCGGCCCCAGGTCCTGCGTCTCGCCCAGGCCGCCCACCGTCTCTTCCGACGTCACCTCGGCGGCGGCGCCGCGGACGCGCTGGGCGTTCCACGGGGCCACCAGCGGCAGCAGCAGCAGGCCGGGGATCGCCATCGCGATGGTCAGCAGGAAGAAGGTGGGCCACCCCGTCACCTCGGCCAGCCGCCCGGCCGGCGCCGTCAGCCAGTCGCGCCCGAAGCCCAGGAAGCTGCTGAGCAGCGCGTACTGCGTGGCGCTGAAGCGGGGCGTCACCAGGCTCATCATGTAGGCCACCAGCGCGGCCGTGCCCGTGCCCTGGAAGAAGTTCTCCAGGATCACCACCCCCGCCATCAGCCCCATGTCGCCGGGGTGCTGAGAGAGGACGTAGTAGCCCAGGTTCACCACCGTCTGCAGGATCCCGTAGATCCACAGCGAGCGCACCAGCCCGATCCGCGCCTGCGTGGCCCCGCCCACGATCACGCCGATGATGGTGGCCGCCAGCCCCATCACCCCCTGCACCCCGCCGATCTGCGTCTGCGTGTAGCCGTTCTTCAGCAGGAAGGGGGTGGCCATGTTGTTCAGCGCCGCGTCGCCCAGCTTGAACAACACGATGAACGCGAGGATCGGCACCGCGTTCCGCTTCGCGCGCCGGAAGAACTCGCCGAACGGCATCACCACCGACTCCACGAAGGTGGGGCCGCGCTCGAAGCGCTTCGGCTCGGGCGCCATGAGGGTGCCCACGATGCCGATCGCCATCAGCAGCGCAATCAGCAGGTAGGTGGTCTTCCACCCCACCTGGTCGGCCATCATGAACGCCACGCCGCCCGTCACCAGCAGCGCGATGCGGTAGCCCAGCACGCCGATGGCCGCGCCGGTGCCCAGCTCGCGCTCGCGCAGCACGTCGATCTTGTACGCGTCGAAGGCGATGTCCTGCGTGGCGCTGAACAGGGCGATGAACACGGCGTTCACCGCCACCAGCACCAGCACCGGCCCGGGCCGCGGGTTGTGCGTGGCCATCCAGGCGATGCTGGCCGCCAGCGCCACCTGCGTCACGATCAGCCACCCGCGCCGGCGCCCCAGGAAGGGGAACGGCAGCCAGTCGAGCAGCGGCGCCCAGATCCACTTGAAGGTGTAGGGCGCGGCCACCAGCGAGAACATGCCGATGGTGGCCAGGTCCACCTTCTCCAGCGTCATCCAGGCCTGGAGCGTCTTGTTGGTCAGGTACAGCGGGAGGCCCGACGCGAACCCGAGCAGGAGGATGGCGGCCATCCGCCGGCTCGCGAACACGTCCATCAGCGATGCGTTCCGCGGCTCTGCCAAGGCGTTTCCCCGAAGCGGCGTGGGCGGGTGGTTCGATCTGGTGGATGAACCGCGTGGATACTGCAGGATCTGGGCGCCGCTGGGGCGGCGCAGGCGGCTGAAGCCGCAGCAACAACTACGAGAAGCCTCGCAAACTGCGCGAGGCTCGTCCGTCGCGGTGCGGCCGCTGCTGCACGACGCCGCGGCCGCAGTCCGCGAAGGCGGACTTCCCGAAGTTCCAGCCGCCGGTTTCAACCGGCGGATGAAACCGGCGGATGAACCGGCGGATGAAAACGGCGGCTGAATGCGGCGGCGTTCCGCGCCGGTGGACCGGGCGCTACCGGTCCACGCCCCGTGTGAGGCCCACGGCGCCGCCGGTCTCACCCAGCAGCCAGGCGGCCACCGCCTCCTGCATGATCCCTTCGCCGCCCCACGCCGCCAGCAGGTTGCGCGCGGTGGGGATCTCCTGCGCCAGCCGCGGGTGGCTGAACAGCAGCACCGTCACCTCCGGCGTCTCGGCCGTGATCTGCGCCAGGCGCTCGCGCGCGGCGGCGCTGATCCCCGGGCGGCCCTTCCACGCGCGGATGTCGGAGTAGAGCGCCACCACCGGCGTGCCGTCCTCCGACAGCTCCACCCCCGAGCGCCGCAGCGCCGCGGGGAAGGCGTCGCGGGGATAGGGAGGATAGGGCCCGCCCGCGTCGTCCTCGATCTCCACCAGCCGCACGGGCCCGGCGGGGAGCTTCGGCTGGCCGCGGCACACCCGCAGCGAGCGCACGCCCACCTCCAGCGCCCAGCGCCGGTCGTCGTCGCCCGCCACCTGGCCGCTCGCGTCGCCGTCCACGCGCTGCGCGGCGGCGGCGATGCGGTGCAGCGCGTCTTCCACCCGCTCGCGCGGCAGCCGGCGCGCCACCACCGCCTCGCGCACGGCGGCGATCACGGCCTCCATGTCCTGCGGATACAGCAGCACGTCGCACCCGGCGGCGATCGCGCGGATGGCGGCGGCGGCCTCGGTGGTGTCTTCCGTCAGCCCGTCCATGATCAGCGCGTCGGTCACCACCAGCCCGTCGAACCCCATCTCCCCCCGCAGCAGGTCGCCCAGGATGCGCGGGCTGAGCGTGGCCGGGTCGCCGCCGGGGTCCAGCGCGGGGTAGACCACGTGCGCCGTCATCATCGAGTCGACCCCCGCGTCCACCGCGGCGCGGAAGGGGAGGAGGTCGATCTCCAGGTCTCCGCGGGAAACGTCCACCGAGGGGCGCTCGATGTGCGAGTCGCCCACGGTGCGGCCGTGCCCGGGAAAGTGCTTGGCGCACGACAG
>DASWMA010000610.1:0-10038 GCA_036399995.1 Longimicrobium sp.
TGGTGCGCACCGAGCTTTCCAGCATCTCGGGGGCGCGCATGGCCACCAGCAGCTCGGTGGCGGCGGCGCGCAGCTCGGGGCTCGCCTGGGCGCGCGCCGGGGCCGCGGCCAGCGCAAGGGCGAGCGCCACCGCGGCGGCGAGGGGCTTCTTCATCGATGACGTGATTCCAGGCGTGTCGGAAACGGGCCGGGTGGACGTCTACGTCTGCTGCACGAGCCAGTCCAGCGCCTCGTTCTCGGTGTCGAACGTCTTCAGCGTGCGGCGCGAGAACAGGATCACCGCCTGGTAGGCGATGCGGTGCAGCCCGCCCATCCCCACCACCGCGCTGGCCTTCACGTACGGCTCGTTGTGCGAGGCCAGCTCCTTGAGCGCCTGCAGCACCGCGGTGTTGTAGCGCGCGTCGCGAACGGTGGTCATCACCCGCAGCGACTTGGGGGGATGCTGCTTCACCACGCTCATCGAGTGGCGGATGGCGGCCACGGCTTCGTCGGGGTCGCGCGCTGCGGAATAGTCCAGGTGCAGCACGCGGGTTCCACGATGGTCGATGAAGCGCGTGCGTTCCGTGGGGTCCATGGATGCTCCGGTGGGATCGGGATCAACGGCGGTGCGAGGTCCGGCGGGGTGATGCATGATGTTGTGGCGGGGGCTGCTACGCCAGAGTGTCGCAGAAGGCGCCGCTTTCCATCCGTCACACCCGGCGCGCGACGGCTCAAGGGCGGAGCTGGCTTGCACGGGTTGGATGGAGCCGGATCTCCACCGTATAGCCGTAGTCCCGAACGGCCGCCGAGTTCCAGAAGTTCGTGAAGCTGAAGATCCGCGCCCTGGCGTATCGCACCTCGAGCCTGCGGGGCGCGTTCCAGGCCACGGCGAGCGAGTCGACGTGGTCTGCCCGGAACAGCTCGTGGCCGCGCCCTTCGTTCAGGCGCTCTCCCCGCGGAACGATGTAGATGCGGTGGACGAAGTCCGCCGTCGCATGGGTGTTCGTGCGCGTCAGCACGGCGTCCACCACCGAGTCCGGCGAAGCGACGCGCGCGACTTCTTCCACGTCGGCGGCTCTGCCCACCGCGTCGGCACCCCGCGCGCAGCCGCAGAACGCCAGCGGAAGGATGCAGGTGAGAAGTGCTCTGTTCATCTCGGCTCCGGGCTCCAGACGGATGGACGGGACGACGCGGCCCAGCAGGGTTTCAGCAGACCCATTCGGGGAGCGGATCCCGGGCGAACGTCTCCTCTCCGAACGCCGCGATCACCCACCTGCCACCTTCGCGGCGCCACTCCACGAACGTCGGCGACGAGGCGCCGGCGCCCGGGGGCACGAAGCGGGTGGGCGACACGGGGCGCCACGCCACGCCGCGGCACAGCACCTGGTGCACCAGCAGCCCCACGGGCTGGCTTTCGAACTGGAGGTTCACTGACGCCCACAGCGGGCCACCGTACCGGAAGGCGCGTGCCTTCTGCGCGGGAGCGAACCGCCGCACCGATGAGCTGTCGCCGGACTCGCCGTGAACGGTCAGGGCATGTGTGAAGCTTCCCGTGCTCGGAAAGAACCCGGGAATCCGCTCTGGCTGCTCGTCGCTGATCGCATGGAGGAACGCAGCCATCCGCGCGCTCAGACCCGGCGCAGGCCGACCGGACGCCTGCGAGGTCTGGGCGAGTACCGCGGCCGGAGGCGCCAGGCACGATGCGGCGCCAGCCAGAAGCATGCAGGCAAGGGGATACAGAGCTCGTCGGGTCATCGCATTGCTCTTTCGCTCCGCCACGGAGGTTTCGCCGGAGCACCAGATCGCCGGCACCGAAGGGTCCGGCACCGATGGACTCACGTCAGCGCGTCGGCACGACGGGCTCGCCGTCATCGCCAATGAGCCCTTCTTCATGACGAGGCACGGAGAGGCACGCGAACGGGATTCCGTCCACCCCCGCGAACACGATGAACACGGAGGATGCCGCCACGAACGCCGTGCGCAGGACGGGTGCGTGGCCCCTGGCCTTCAACTCCGCGAGAGTCTCGTCGACCCCGAGCATGGGCGTTCCGGTGAGCGCGGTGACGTCGCGGCGCGTCGAGACGAACGCGTGCACCTCCCGGGCGCCGGCGGGAATCGTCGGTTCGAACATCGCTCGCAGCCCCGCCGGATCTTCGCGCCGGAAGCCGTCGAACCCTTCTCCGCTGCCTTCCCCGGCGAAGATCCTTGCCTTGAGGCCATCGGCAGTGATCGAGCCGGCCTGGTCCATTCCCGTTCTCCGCTCCGTCAGACACGACTGCCGGTGATCCGGCGGTGGTGCGCAGGTTTCGGACAGTACAGGATCAGGTCGCGCCGAGAACGGTCTTCCGGGCAAGCTTCCACCCCGGGCCGTCGGATCGCAATTCGAGCCTGATCTCCGCTTCGCCGAGACCGGGAGTGCCGGATCGCAGCCGTTCGGACCATCGGTAGGTCACGAATGCGTCCATGGCCCCTGATCCGTTGCGTGCCAGGGAGTCCAGGCGAACATAGAGCCCGCCGTTGTGGCCTACGCACCCGTCTGCAAAGATTTTGCACCAAGCCGCACCCCATCCTCGCACCGGTTTCGCCCCCGGCGGAAGCAATGCCGACGCACTCCGGCCAGCGGGCGTTGACTGCGGGTCCGCGCGGTGGCCCAGGAAGGAATTTACGTCGACGAAAAGAGGTCCCGGGCGCGCCGGAACCGCACTGTTCGGTCCCGGCTCGCGTGCGTCGGTGGCGATGATCGAGATCAACGCGCCTGCTTCGTAGTCGCCCCGGGGCGAATGGGTGGTGCACGCTGCAGCGACTGCGAGCGCGGCCAACCAGAAAAGTAGACGTTTCTTCATCACCCCTCTCACTAACGCCGCGAGGTCAGCAGAGTTCCGTCGCCGCGGAGGTGCAGCGTGAGCACACGGCTCCGCGCCACGCCGGAGTAGTAGCTGACGGACGTGTCGGAATGATCCGATACGGCCAGATCCGGCGACCTGTACGCGTCGCTCCCCGGCGGCGGGAACCGGCCGTTGGCGCGGTGGTGCCGATACAGCCGCTCCTGCAGCCGCATCATCGCGTTCAGCTCACGCGCGGCGCGATTCTCCACCGTTTCCTTGCCCAGGTAAAAGCCGAGCGCGCCAACCACACCCACGCCGGCCACCAGGAGCACCAGGGCGAGGACCACGCGGAAAACCGTGTCCGTGCGCATCCGCGGGCCACGGGGCCGGCTTTCGGGTGGGCTCGAGTGAACTGCCTGCATGTGCGACGCGATCCGTGGCTGCTGTCGAATCCTAGGGCCTCGACGTGAGAAGAACGCCGTCCTTGCGAATGTGGAGGGTCAGGAACCGCGCCTGATCCAAGCCCGAATAGAAGCTCACCGAGGTATCGGACTGGTGCGACACGGTCAGGCCCGGGAACTCGTAGTCATCGATGCCGGGGGGAGGGAACTCGCCATTCCGCGCGTACGCCCCGTACAGCCGCTCCTGCAGCCGCATCATGGCGTTCACCTCGCGGGTCGCCTGCTCTTCGGCGGCTTGCACCCCGAGGAAGAATGCAACGCCACCCACCAGGCAAACCCCGCCTCCCACGAGAACGGCGGCGAGCAGCGCTCGATTCGGTGTGTTCGACTTCATCTGTCCAGGTGGTTCGCGGAGGCGCCCCGGGCGGGAGGCGGATCCGGCCGAGGAGTGCGGCGGCGGTTGTGATTAGTCTCGCTGGCGGCTCTACGGCCTCAGACTTTCCAGACACCGACCTCGCGACCGCGCCGTGGTTCGCTCGTCTCACCCTTCACGGGCGCGGCTTCCGCGGTGTGGCCGGCGCCACCGCACAAGAACGAATACGGCTGCGGCGGCAAGATTTGCCAGCAGCAGTGCAATGATCCACCGTGTCCGGCTGCCCGCGGGCATCGTCTCGTCGCGAGCCACGGTCCACACCGCCACACCGAAACATGCCAGCAGCGCGAACAGCATCGAGAACCCCCACAGCACCAACGGTACCCGGATACGCGGAGCGTCGATCCAGGCCCGTACGCCGGGATCGAGCTCCCCAGCCAGGCCCAGCGTCCAGAGCACGGGCAGCGACAGCAGGGCGAACAGCGCAGCCGCGCGCAGCGCGCGCACCGAAGGCGTGCTGGTCTTCGTCATGACATGCGGCACCTGATGAAGTTCCCCGCGTCCACCTTCCCGCCCGACACCTGGGAAGCGATCAGACGAACGCGGCTCGCGGCGGAGGCCGGTCACGGGTGATACACCCGCACGCCGTGCACCGACACCGCACCCGGCCGCGCGCAGAGCCCCGCCCGCCGCGCGGGGACGGCACCTCGCCGCGGGGCACTCCCACGGCGCGGGAACAGACGTTATCGTACAAAGGTGCGGCACGCGCCGCGCGGCACTCCAGGCTCTTCGTCTCCCGCCATTCCGCCGTACCCTTCTCCCGGCCGCGGCCGCTTCCGGTCAGAAACGCGCCACCCGGGTCGTTCCACAGCGGCCCCGGAGAGGCACGGCAGCATTCGCCTACTCATGCCCAGGCAACCATGACACCATCGGAAGAGCGCTTGAACGTCACCCAGCTCTTCCTGCAGCACTACGACGGGCTGTACAGGTACCTCGTTCGCCTCACCGGCGACGCGGACCTGGCGGCGGACGCGGCACAGGAAGCGTTCGTCCGGCTCGTCGAGCGTCCGCCGCAGGACCGGCACGTGCGCGCATGGCTTTTCGCCGTCGCCACCAACGTGGTGCGCGACACCGCGAGGGCACGTGCACGGTGGATGACGCTGCTGATGGGATCACCGGACCGCGCGCCCATGGGCGACGTGGGGCCGGGGCCCGACGACGCCGCCGAGAGCGCGGAGCGCCGCACGATGGTTCGCGCGGCGCTCGACCGGCTGAGTTGGAAGGAGAGGACCGTGCTCCTGATGAGGGAAGAGGGTTTCGCCCACCACGAGATCGCCGATGCGGTCGGTACGACCACGGGGTCGGTGGGCACCATGATCGCCCGGGCGCTCAACAAGCTCGCGGGCGAGCTCGCTCCAACCTCGGAGAGCCTGAGATGAACGTTCTGTCCGGGTCGCGTCACCTGGGTGACGACGATCTGATTCGATACATGGACCACCAGCTCGACCGCGAGGGACAGCGGCTGATGGGGGCGCACCTGCGCACCTGCGCCGCCTGCACCGCCCGGCTGGTTGCGTTCGAGAAGAAGGCGGGGCTGGCGCGGGAGTGGCTGAGCCTGCTCCCCGCCGAGATGCCCGACCCCGGCAAGCGCGCCGTTGCGCTGGCCGCGCTGGACCGCGCCCGCTTCCGCCGTCGCCCGGTGCCGGTGGTCTCGGCGTGGATGAAGGCGGCCGCGGCCGTGGTGCTGCTGGTGAGCGTGGGGCTGGCCACCGAGCCGATGCGCGCGTTCGTGGCGCGCGGCGTGGTGATGCTGGGCGGGGGCGAGCCGGGGTCGGCGGCCTCGCGGCTGGTGGAATGGCTGGGGCAGGAGCGCCAGCTGGAGAAGCCGGCGCTGTTGTCGGCGCCCGCGGCGGCGCCCCCGGTCAATTCCAACGTGCAGTACTCGGCCGAGGCGCCCCGCCCCACCGCGGCGCCCGCGGAGCGGGCGGTGCCGGCCAAGCGCGGGGTGAGCGTACCGATCCAGTTCACGCCCGCGGGGCCCGACGTGACGGTGGTGTTCAACTCGGTGCAGGCGGCCGGAACGGCCACCATCTGGATCCGCGAGGTGCCGCACGCCAACGTGCAGGCGATCCGCCGGTACCGGGACGAAGAGATGGTGATCAGCCCCGCCGGGCTGGAGGTGCGCAACCGGCCGAGCTCGCGCGCCGACTACATGATCATCGTTCCCGCGCGCTACCGGATGATCCGCGTGCGCGTGGCCGACGGCGAGGAGGCCAGGATCACCACCAGCAAGAGCAAGCAGGACTGGATCTGGACCGTCAGCCTGCAGAACTCCGCGCTGGACGAGCAGCTGCCGGACGACCCATAAGATTTTCGTTCGATCCATCGAGGGCACGGTTGTCTGCCCGGCGCGACCGCTCCGCGCCGGGCAGATGTTTTTCGGCACCGAGGTGCGAGAGTGCGAGGGTGCGAGAGTGCGAGAGTGAGCCGGCGTTGTGCAGGGGGGCGACCTTCTGCGCCGGATCGCCGGACGCACCTTCGCACTCCGCACCTTCGCACCGGCCCTTCCTTGCGGAAACAAGTAGGGCCAAATATTGTGTCACCCGGTGTTCCGCGGGTTCCAAACCGTTGCACGCGCGTATTTTGCGGGCACGGCCCCTGCCCACAGGCCCGACGACCCGCCGCCGATGGGCTGCGGGGCTCCGGCGCCGCCCTTGCCGCCCGGTCCCGGTGAAGCCTCAACGACACGCCGTCATCCTGGAGCTGGTGCGCGAGCATCGCATCCCCTCGCAGGAGGCGTTGCGCGAACGGCTGGCGCAGCGCGGGATCGAGGTGGCGCAGGCCACCCTCTCGCGCGACATCCGCGAGCTGGGGCTGGTGAAGGTGCCCGACGAGGACGGGGGCTCGCTGTACACGCTTCCCGCCGGCGTCACCGACCCGATGCCCACGCTGGCGCGCCTTCTCCCCAGCCTCTACCTGGGCGCCGACGGGGTGGGCAACCTGCTGGTGGTGAAGACGCTGGTGGGCGGCGCGCAGCCCGTGGCCGTGGGGATCGACTGGGAGGAGTGGCCCGAGGTGGTGGGCACCATCGCCGGCGACGACACCGTGCTGGTGATCTTGCGCGAGGCCGGCTACCGCGACGCCATCGTTCGCCGCATCGAGGAGATCGCGGGGGTGGAACGCTGAAGTGCGGTGCGGGGTGCGAGGTGCGGAACTGCAGGCCCGGCGCGAGACACATGCGCCGGGCCTTTGTACATCCGGCGCACGGACGGCTCGGGCGGCGGTACGCGCACATCGTGGATACCACCCCGCACCTTCGCACCTTCCGCACCTTCGCACCCTCAGGGCGCGGGGCTTGCACGCGGTGCGTCGGCCGGCTGACACCAGCCGGCTCGCGCTTCGTACCCGTCTGCGGAGAGATCCCGCGTGACCGTGTTCCGCTCGCCGCGCGGCCGCGTGGCCGCTTCGTTCGTTCTTGCGCTGGCCGCCGGCGCCTGCCGCCCGGACCCGCCCGCGGGGCCGGGGCCGGCGCCCGACCGGGCGCCCGCGCCGGTGCCGTACGTGCCGCTCACGCAGGGGCTCCCGCCGATCCCCGCGGTAGAGGCGCCGCTCGCCATCCGCATCGTGGCGCCCGGGGCGGGGCAGGCGCGCCCGCGGCGGGATTCCACGTTCATCTACGGCTCCGTGGGGACGGGGGGCGCGGCGCTGCTGGTGAACGGCGCGCGGGTTCCCGTGGCCCCCAACGGCGCCTTCATCGCCTACCTCCCCGTTCCCGCCGACGGCAGCTGGCGGCTGCAGGCGTTCAAGAACGGGCAGACGGCGGAGGCCACCCACAGCTACCGCGCCACCGGCGCCGCGCCCACGCAGGCCGACACGGCGACGGAGCGGGGTCCCGACGCCGCGGCCGGCACCCCGGCGCCGTCCGCGGGCGTCGTCTTCTCGGCTCCGCGCGCGGGGACGGTGGCGCGCGGGGGCGACACGCTGGCCACGGGCTCCGACGCGGTGTACGCGCGGCCCACGCCCACGGGCGAGTACCGCTGGTTCTTCCCCCGCGGCGCGCGGCTGGTGCTGCTGGAGCGGCGCGGCAGCCAGTACCGCGTGCGCCTCGGCGGCTCGACGAGCGCGTGGATCGACACGGCCAACGTGCGCCTGTCGCCCGAGAGCTCCACCCCCGCGGCGGCGCCGGAGGTCGGCGCGCGGCGGACGTTCACCGGCGGCGCCACGCCCGAGCTGCGCGTGCAGGCCGGGTTCGCGCCGTTCCTGGTGCAGGCGGACAGCGCCGGGGTGCATGTCACCGTCTACGGCTCCGCGGCGGGCGGCGACGTCGCCGCAACCGGGCTGGACGATTTCGTGACCGGGGCGCGGCACCAGGCGGTGCCGGAAGGGGCGCGCTTCGACATCGCGACGTCGCGCTGGCCGTGGGGGTTCAAGGCGTTCTACGAGGCGGACGGCACGCTGGTGGTGCGCCTGCGCCGTCCGCCGCGCATCGACCCGGCCAACCCGCTGCGGGGGGTGCGGATCGTGATCGACCCCGGCCACCCGCCCGCGGGCGCCATCGGCCCCACCGGCTTCCACGAGAAGGACGCCAACCTGGGCATCTCGCTGCCGCTGGTCGAAAAGCTGCGCGCCGCCGGCGCCGACGTGCGCGCCACGCGCACCGCCGACGTGGTGGTGGACCTGGGCGCCCGGCCGGCGATGGCGGTGGCGCAGGACGCCGACCTGCTGATCTCGGTGCACAACAACGCCTTCGGCGACGCGGCGAACCCCTTCCGCGACCACGGCACCAGCGCGTACTGGTTCCATCCGCCTTCTCGCGACCTGTGCCGCGTGCTCGACCGCGAGATCGTGGCGGTCACGCGCATCCCCGACCTGGGGGCCAAGCACGGCAACCTGGCGCTGGTGCGCCCCACCTGGATGCCCAGCTGCCTGACGGAAAGCCTGTTCATGCCGATCCCCGAGCAGGAGTCGGCGCTGAAGGACCCGGCGTTCCTGGACCGCCTGGCCGAGGCGCACGTCCGCGGGATCGCGGAGTTTCTCAGGATGCGGGCGAGATAAAACCGAACAGGTGCGCCAGTGCGTGAGTGCGCGAGTGCGTTTCTGTTCCGAGATCAGCCTGGGGCGCGCGGAAGCCCAACGCACTGGCGCACTAGCGCACTCACGCACCTGTTTGCAGTTCCGCACCTTCGCACTCTCGCACTTTCGCACTCTCGCACTTTCGCACTGCCTTGAAAGCCATCGTCATCACCCGCCCCGGCGGCCCCGACGTCCTCTCCATCGAAGACCGCCCCGTGCCGCAGCCCGGGCCGGGGGAGATCCGCGTCCGCGTCCTCGCGTCGGCGCTGAACCGCGCGGACGTGCTGCAGCGGCGGGGGAGCTACCCGGCGCCTCCCGGCGCGCCGGCCGACATCCCGGGGCTGGAGTACGCCGGCGAGGTGGACGCGGTGGGCGAGGGCGCCGGGCTGTGGGCGGTGGGGAACCGGGTGATGGGGATCGTGGGCGGGGGCGGGCACGCCGAGTACGTGGTGGTGCACGAGCGCGAGGCCATCCGCATCCCCCAGAACCTGGGCGGAGAAGAGGCGGCCGCCATCCCCGAGGCGTTCCTCACCGGCTACGACGCGCTCTTCCGGCAGCTGGACCTGAAGATGGGCGAGCGGCTGCTGATCCACGCGGTGGGGAGCGGCGTGGGCACCGCCGCGCTGCAGCTGGCGCTGGCCGCCGGGGCGATGACCATCGGCACCTCGCGCACCCCCGAGAAGCTGAGGCGCGCCACCGAGCTGGGGCTGGAGGTGGGGATCGACACCGAGCGCGAAGACCTGGCCGAGGCGGTGAACCAGGCCACCTACGGGAGCGGCGTGCACGCCGTGCTCGACCTGGTGGGCGGCAAGCTGCTCGAGGCGTCGCTGCGGGTGCTGGCGCTGCAGGGGCGCGCGATCGTGGTGGGCACCACCGGCGGCAGCAAGGCCGAGATCGACCTGGGGCTGCTGCTGCGCCGGCGGGTGCACCTGTTCGGCACCGTGCTGCGCAGCCGCCCGCTGGAGGAGAAGATCTCGCTGGCGCGCGAGTTCTCGTCGGTGGTGCTGCCGCTGTTCTCGTCGGGGCGCATCCGGCCGGTGGTGGACAGCACCTTCGAGTTCAGCCAGATCCGCAAGGCGCACGAGCGGATGGAGGCCAACCAGACGTTCGGGAAGATCGTGCTGACGTGGTAGGTGAGTGCGAGAGTGCGAGAGTGCGAGAGTGCGAGAGTGCGAGAGTGCGCAGGCATCGCGGCGGATGGACTGGCGCCGGCGCATGCCGCGGCGGGCCCCCTCCCCCCGGCCCCCCATAAGCGCTAACTTTAGCTTGACGGCGTTCGGAGGTGAGTTTATGCTGCGCCTCCATGAACGCAACGACGCTAGTGCACGAATGGGGTGTGATCACGGGACTCTTGCCGGCCGACTGGCGCGAACTCGCACGTGAAACG
>DASWMA010000611.1:0-17847 GCA_036399995.1 Longimicrobium sp.
GCTGTGATATACTACAGTATATCAGCACAGGCACCACTGTCGGGTGCCTGACGCGCGCGCACGTCGCTGGCCGCGCGATCCCATCAACACCGGAGGTCCCCATGAACAAGCTGCGGCTGAACCTCGACACGCTCTCCGTCCAGTCGTTCGAAGTCGACAGGACGACGCCCGAACGCGGCACCGTGGAGGGGCACCTCCCCCGAACGGACCCGGACGCGTGCCCCGCCTCACGCAACTGGTACTGCAGCTACGGCTACGAGTGCACGGCCTACCCGGAGTACTGCCTGGCCCAGACCGAGTATTACGCATGCAACGAAACCCCCACGTGTCCGATCTGGCCGTGAAGCCGCCCGTGCCCGGCATGTGCCGGGGCTGACGGCTGGCTTGTCGCACGACGTCCAGGCATCAGGCCCTGGAGGGCGGCCACGGTGCATCGCTCGCGCCGACAAGGCTCGGCGCGAGCGAGCGGCGCCGCGGCTGCTGCCCGGCTTCCTCACCCGCGGCCGCGGACCGCCTGTCCTTCTCTCCCGCACCGGCCGAGGTGACAGTTCGTCCCGCAGCGTGCGAATGGTGTCACATTCTACCATCCCGCTCGTTTTCCGAAGTGTTCAATCGGCACCCTCCACGTCGCACCCTCCGAGGTTCTCATGCGGTTACGTTTCGTTCTTCCCTTGCTCGCCGTCGTCGTGGGCGGCTGCTCGTCGAGCACCACCAGCGTGGCGGGCTCATGCGTTCTGGCAGCACGGATCGGCGACGTCACCTACGGGGAGCAGGGCGAGGTGAGCGCCGACCGGGTGGGCCCGGAGTTCACGCGCACCACGCGGTGGCGCGACTGCGAAGACGTGATCATCGCCGGCGAGCCGCGCCCGGAGGGGTGGAAGAGCGGCGACTCGAGCTTCCCACCCAACACGCCGCTCTACGCGTCGCTCGACCATCCCACCAGCGAGGTGCTGCTCGCCACCTGGGGCGACGGCAGGTACGTGCAGTTGCGCAGGCTCCCGCACCCCGGATCGCCCGCCAACCCGTGATGGTGAAGGCGGCGCGGGGCTGACCCTCCGCGGCCGCATCGGCCGGCGAGCCCGGCTTGCTCCCCAGGGGAGCGAGCCGGGCTCGTCTGCTTTTGCTGAAGAACGGCTGGCGCCCGGACAGGCGCCCGCAACCAGCGGGGCGCTCCCGCAACCCGGCGGCGCGATCGTTCACGCCCCAGAACGTCCGGCATGCGCGGGGCACGCCGGCACACTTCGACCCGGCCTCCCGAGCGGCATCGCAACGGCATCGCCCGGCGTCGCGCCGAAACGGCCACGTGCGCCGGCAGGAGCGCGCGAAGCGGCCACGGGGGATGCACGCCGGCCACGGCCGCCGTCCCGCGCGAGCGGGGTCTTCACGGTGCGGCGCTAAAGGCGCGGGACTGGACGCACGGCGCTCTTGCGACCATCATTGTGCCGACAATCCCGCCGTGGCTGGTGTTATCCGCTGGATTTCCGCACCTCCCCGAAACCGCTCTCCACCCCGTCTCGTACCCATCATCCCGACGGTGACGGAACCAACTCTCTCCACAGGAAGATAACGATGCGATTTGGCCTTCCGCTGCGCCCCCTGTTGCTGTGCATGGCCGTCGTGGCCGCGACCGGCTGCGGATCGGACGGGCCCGGCATCACCGAACCGGGCCCGGAGCCGGAGCCGACCAGCAACCCCAGCTACGTGAAGCTGCAGAGCGATCCCGGAGACTACATCGGCGCCGGACGGAGCTACGAGTACACGCAGGCGAACTCCGTGATCAAGGTGATGACGCAGGGTGGCCTGATCGCGGTGAACGTCGACGGCGACGAGTTGTGGAACGCGGGGTTCAAGCTCCCGGCCGGCATGGCCACCATTCAGAAGGGTACCTACGCCGGCCTGCAGCGCTACCCCTTCCACGACCCGGCCAAGGGCGGCCTCGACTGGAACGGTGACGGCCGCGGCTGCAACATGCTCACCGGCTCGGTCACGGTGGACAGCGTCACCTACACGGGGGGCGCGCTCACCCTGTTGCACCTGCAGTTCGTGCAGCATTGCGAGGGCTCGGCCCCGGCGCTCCGCGGCACCATCCACTGGCGCGCCGACGACAAGACCGTGCCGCCCGGCCCGGTTACCCCCGTTCCCGCCGGGCTGTGGAAGCCGGCCGCCGGCGCGGTGCCGGGCTCCGGCAACTACGTGTACCTGCGGAGCGACGCAGGCGACTGGATCGGCCAGGGGCAGACGTACGTCTATACCCCCGCCACCACGCCCATCACCGTGACCGGCACCGGCGGGCACGTGTCGATCGGGGTGGGGGGCTGGGGGAGTGACTTCCAGGCGATGAACTCGGTGACCCAGCTCAAGCCCGGCTACTACGGGAACATCAGGCGCTTCCCCTTCCACAACCCCACCCGCGGCGGCATGGACTGGGGGGGGAACGGACGGGGGTGCAACACGCTCACGGGGTGGTTCGTGGTGGACCACGTGGCCTACTCCGGCCCGAACATCACCGCGCTGGACCTGCGCTTCGAGCAGCATTGCGAAGGCGGCACCCCGGCGCTGCGCGGCGCCATCCGCTGGCGCGCGTAAGCGCACGGCCGGCACGGCGAAATCGATCCACACCGGCAGCCGCGGGGCACACGTCCCGCGGCTGTCGTGCGTCCAGGGCCGTCCCCGCTTCGCTCGCGGCCAGCCGCCGCGCAGGCCGACTCGTCAACGATGGATGCGGCGACCCTCCGCTTCCACCAGCCGTCAGGCTCGACCGCGTGCAGATGTAGTTGCGTCGTCACGTATTCGCTCGCCGGATCCCCCACGGAAAACTCAACACCACGCCAGTCTGTGCGTCCCGTCCACGCTTGACGAGCGCAGCAGTGATGAATATACTCTAGACAGATTTTTAAGGTTGATTAAAATCCTGCTAAGACACCTTGTTCGTCGAGATGATGGATAGATCCAGGTCCTGGGGTGGCGCCATGCGGATGGCGGTGGCGGTGCTCACGCTCGCCGCGGGGGTGGCGGCGTGCGCGCCGCCCGAGCCGGTGGAGACGCAGGGGAAGGTGCACGTGCTCACCACCACCGGGATGATCCGCGACATGGTGGAGAACGTGGGCGGCGAGCACGTGGTGGTCACCGGCCTGATGGGCCCGGGCGTGGACCCGCACCTGTACAAGGCCAGCGAGGGCGACGTGCGCAAGCTGTACCGCGCCGACGTCATCTTCTACGGCGGGCTGCACCTGGAGGCCCGCATGGGCGAGGTGCTCGAGGAGATGGGCGCGCGCACCCGCACCGTGGCCGTCAGCAATGCCATCCCCCGCGACCGCCTGCTGGCGCCGCCCGAGTTCCAGGGCGCCTACGACCCCCACGTGTGGTTCGACGTGGGGCTGTGGGCGCTGGCCACCGACACGGTAGCCGCCACCCTGGCCCAGGCCGACCCCGCGCACGCCGCCGACTACCGCCGCAGCGCCGCCCGCTACCGCGCCGAGCTGGGTGCGCTGGACGGCTACGTCCGCGCCCAGGCCCGGCGCGTGCCGGCGGAGAAGCGCGTGCTGATCACCGCGCACGACGCCTTCAACTACTTCGGCCGCGCCTACGGCTTCCAGGTGCGCGGCCTGCAGGGGATCAGCACCGCCGCCGAGGCGGGGACGGCCGACGTGCAGACGCTGGCGCGCTTCATCGCCGAGCGCCGCATCCCGGCCGTCTTCGTGGAGTCGTCCATCCCCACGCGCACCATCGACGCGGTGCGCGAGGCGGTGGACGCGCGCGGCTACCAGGTGGGGATGGGCGGCTCGCTCTTCTCCGACGCCATGGGCAACCCCGGCACCCCCCAGGGGACGTACGTGGGGATGGTCCGCCACAACATCGACACCATCGTGGGCGCGCTGCTGCGCGACCCTTCCGCCAATCGAGGGCACGAATGAGCACCCCCGACCAGGCCGCCGCGCCGGCCATCGAAGTGAACGACCTGACCGTGGCGTATCGCGAGAAGCCCGTGCTGTGGGACGTGGACCTGGAGGTTCCCGCCGGCGTGCTGATGGCCATCGTGGGGCCCAACGGCGCGGGAAAGTCCACGCTGATCAAGGCCACGCTGGGGCTGGTGCGCGCCGCCGCCGGCCAGGTGCTCTTCTTCGGCCGGCCCTATGCCGAGCAGCGGCGGCTGGTGGCCTACGTGCCCCAGCGCGGCAGCGTGGACTGGGACTTTCCCACCAGCGTGCTCGACGTGGTGATGATGGGGCGCTACGGCGCGCTGGGGTGGCTGCGGCGGCCGGGGCGCCGCGAGCGCGAGATGGCCATGGCCGCGCTGGCGCAGGTGGGGATGGAAGACTTCGCCGAGCGGCAGATCTCGCAGCTCTCGGGCGGGCAGCAGCAGCGCGTGTTCCTGGCGCGCGCCCTGGTGCAGGACGCGCAGCTGTACCTGATGGACGAGCCCTTCCAGGGGGTGGACGCGCGCACCGAGATCGCCATCGTGGCCGTGCTCCAGGAGCTGCGCCGCCAGGGGAAGACGGTGGTGGTGGTGCACCACGACCTCGAGACCGTGCCCGAATACTTCGACTGGGTGCTGCTGCTGAACGTGCGCCGCATCGCCTCGGGGCCGGTGGGCGAGGTGTTCACCGAAGAGAACCTGCGGCTCACCTACGGCGGGCGCATCCCCTTCCTCCACCGCCCCCGCGCAGCGCGGGACGGGGATGCCGGCGCCGCGCCGCTGCACGCCGGGCCGCGCCCCGCCGGCCACGCCGCGGTGGGGTGAGGCTCTCGCTTCACCGACGGGGATCGACGCGGGAACGATGCGAGTGAGCTCGCGGCTACAACGGCACACAGTCCGCCTTCGCGGACTTCGGCAGCGCGTGCGTGACTCCGCCGCGACAACTCAACGACGGCTTTCAGTTCAGGAGGGATGGGTGGCTTTCGAAGCTTTCGGTTGCGGGAGGCGCGGCGGATGATCGCGTTCCCCGACCTGATCGGCGACTACACGCTGCGCACGGTGGCGCTGGGCGCGGCGGCGCTGGGCGCGGTGAGCGGCTCGCTGGGCTCGTTCGCGGTGCTGCGCAAGCAGAGCCTGCTGGGCGACGCCATCAGCCACGCCGCGCTCCCCGGGATCGCGCTGGCCTTCCTCCTCACCGGGAGCAAGGCGTCGCTCGTGCTGGTGCTGGGCGCCGCCATCGCCGGGTGGATCGGCACGCTGCTGGTGATGCGCGTGGTCGGCACCACGCGCATCAAGGAAGACGCCGCGCTGGGGATCGTCCTCTCGGTCTTCTTCGGGCTGGGGCTGGTGCTGCTCACCGCCATCCAGAAGCGCCCCGACGCCAGCCAGGCCGGGCTCGACCGCTTCCTCTTCGGCCAGGCCGCCACCCTGCTGCAGCGCGACGTGCAGCTGATCGCCGGGCTCGGCTCGCTGGCGCTGCTGGTGGCGGCGCTCTTCTGGAAGGAGTTCAAGCTGCTGGCCTTCGACCAGGAGTTCGGCGCCACGCTGGGTATCCCCATGCGGGCGATGGACGTGCTGCTCACCTCGGTGCTGGTGCTCTCGATCGTGATCGGCCTGCAGACGGTGGGGGTGGTGCTGATGAGCGCGATGGTGGTGGCCCCCGCCGCCGCCGCCCGCCAGTGGACCGACCGCACCGGGCGGATGGTGGTGCTGGCCGGGGCGTTCGGCGCGCTGGCCGGGGTGTCGGGCGCGGTGGTGAGCAGCTTGTGGCAGCACGTGCCCACCGGGCCCACCATCGTCCTTTGCCTGACGGTGCTGGTGGCGGTGTCGCTGGCGTTCGCGCCCAACCGCGGGCTGGCGTGGGCGGCGGTGAGGGACGCCGCCAACCGGCGGCGGCTGCACACCGAGGCGGTGCTGGCCGACCTGTACGCGCTGGCGCGCCAGCACCCGGGCGCCACGCACGGCCACCCCGCGGCCGCGCTGGAGGTGATGCACCCTGGCGCCCGGCACGAGCTGGACGCGCTGGCCGCGCGCGGGTGGGCGCGGCGCACGGCGGCCGACGAGTGGTCGATCACCCCCGCCGGCGAGGCCGAGGCCGAGCGGCACGGGCACGCCCGCGACGAGGAGGGCTCATGATGGCGCTGGGGCCCGAGCAGGAGATCCAGTGGATCGCGGCGGTCACCGCGGCGGCGTGCGCGCTTCCCGGCGTGTTCCTGGTGCTGCGCCGGATGTCGCTGATGAGCGACGCCATCAGCCACTCGATCCTCCTGGGGATCGTGCTGGCGTTCTTCGTGACCGAGAACATCGCCTCGCCCCTGCTGATCGTGGCGGCCGCGGCCACGGGGGTGCTGACGGTGACGCTGGTGGAGGCGCTGCACCGCACCCGGCGGGTCAAGGAGGACGCGGCGATCGGGCTGGTGTTCCCCGCCCTCTTCTCCACCGGCGTGATCCTGATCTCGCGCTACGCCGGCAACGTGCACCTCGACGTGGACGCGGTGCTGCTGGGCGAGCTGGCCTTCGCCCCCTTCAACCGGCTCGTGGTGGGCGGGGTGGACCTGGGGCCGCGGACGCTGTGGGTGATGCTGGCGATCCTGGCGTTGGGCACCGCGTTCGTGCTGGCGTTCTACAAGGAGCTCAAGCTCACCACCTTCGACGCGGCGCTGGCCGGGGCGCTGGGCTTCGCGCCGGCACTGGTGCACTACGCCTTCATGACGCTGGTGTCGGTGACGGCGGTGGGCGCCTTCGACGCCGTGGGCTCGGTGCTGGTGGTGGCGCTGATGATCGCCCCGCCGGCGGCCGCCTACCTGCTCACCGACCGGCTGCCGTGGATGATGGTGCTGAGCGTGGGGATCGGGGTGGCGAGCGCGCTGGCCGGCTACTGGATGTCGTACCTGCTGGACGTGTCGATCGCGGGGTCGATGGCCACGATGACGGGGGTGGCGTTCGGGATCGCGTTCCTCTTCGCCCCCGAGCGCGGGGCGGTGGCGCTGGCCCGCCGCCGCGCGCGCCAGCGGTGGGAGTTCGCGCAGACGATGCTGGCCATCCACCTGCTGAACCACGAGGGCTCGCCGCAGGCGGCCAGCGAGAGCCGCGAGAGCCACCTGCACGAGCACCTGCGCTGGCAGCCCGGATTCGCCCGCCAGGTGGTGCGCCGCGCCCAGGGCGCCGGACTGGTGTCGCGCGTGAACGGCGACCGCCTGGCGCTCACCGACCGCGGCCGCGAGGTGGCGAGCGAGACCGTGGCGGCCTGAGCGTTCTTCGGCGCCATCGGCAGACGAGCCCGGCTGAGCAGCCGGGCTCGTCGTGTTCCAGGACCTTCGCCCAAACCCGACGAAGGGACCCTGGCCGATGGCCGCCCTTTGCCCGATGTTGGAGAGCAGGCGACGGATTGTCCCACTGTGGCTGCAAGACCGCTCAAGGGTCCAGCGGCGACCTGCACCCCGACGGGAGTGAATCACATGCCACGTTCCATGAAGGCGTTGGCCCTGGCGAAGCTCGGCGCATCGATTCTCGTCGCGCTTCCGGGGTGCACTGGACGGAGGCACGTGTTGCCGATCGCCGACCCGCCGCCCGCCGCGTGGGACGCGGCCATCTCGTTCTTCCTGACCGATTCCACCCGCGTGGAGTTCTTCGACGGTAGAAGAACGCGTATCGTATACGGCCGCGACCGGCTGGAGTACGGTCGCGAAACCTGGTACCCGGTACGCGCCCGCCCGACGTTTTCGACCACCATCCGTGTGACTGCCATTTTTCCGGGGCATGGTACCGTCACGGCCGAATATCCGCTGACGGTCGAGCGAGGCAGCTTCTACACGGTATCGGCCGTACCCATGTCCGACAGCCCGAGCCGCAGGCTGATCGGCGCACAGGAGCCAAGGTCGTACCCGATGCCACCGGGTGCCCGACGCGAACCGTCGGACTCGCTGTGGGTCTTCTGGAGTGGCAGGACGCGGGACTGCTGGACGTGTCCGAACTAGGCTGCCGGCTCGTTTGCCCGACGATCCCGTGTGCGCTGGCCGATCTTCCTGGCGGAACTTCGGCCAGCGGCGCTTTCTGCCTTGCGGGAACGCATTGCAAGATGCTACAGATCGGTGGACCGTGATCAACCCAGCCGTCAGCCCGTGGTGCATGATGACCGACCCGATCCAGCCGCCCGTCGCCCGCGCGCAGATGCTGATCCGCAGATCGGTGTCGGAGGTGTTCACGGCGTTCATCGATCCCGCCGTCACCACGCACTTCTGGTTCACCAGGGGGAGCGGCAGGCTGGAGGCGGGGAGCCGGGTGACGTGGGAGTGGGAGATGTACGGCGTCTCCACGCAGGTCGACGTGAAGGAGGTCGAGGAGAACCGGCGCATCCTGGTGGAGTGGGATGGGCCGGACCGTCCGACGTCGGTGGAGTGGACCTTCGAGCCCCAGGGTGACGACTTCACCTTCGTGACCGTGCGGAACTGGGGGTTCCACGGTGACCCCGACGCGGTGGTGGCGGCCGCGATCGACTCGATGGGTGGGTTCTCGCTGCTGCTCGCGGGCCTCAAGGCCTTCCTCGAACACGGCATCCAGCTGCACCTGGTGGAAGACCACGCCCCCGACGCGCTGGTCGGCAGCTGGACCCCGCGCCCATGGCCGCCTGAGTGACAGGGCCCGGTCTGGCCCCGGGGACGCGAGAACGAGATCATCCCTTGTCGTCAGCCGGCTCTCCCGGGTTTCCTCCCTCTCCGGAAACCGCCCGGCCTCGGAACCGGTGCGGCTCCGACCAGGCGTCGCGCCGGGAGCTGCTTCCCCCTGGAACCCTGAACCCGCTCGGCAACGGACTCGTGATCATCGCCCTGGCCACGCCCCGCGCCGCCACCTCGGTGGACGAGGCGCTGGAGAAGATCGAGCGCTGCATCGCCGAAGCCGCGGCGCGGGGCGCCGAGATCGTGTGCTTTCCGGAAGCGTACCTCCCCGGCCTGCGTGGGCTGGATTTCGAGGTGGCGCCCTTCGACCGCGCGCGGCAGGAACAGGCGCTCCGCTCGGTGGCGCAGTGGGCGCGAACGCATGGGATCGCCACCGTGCTGTCGATGGAGTGGATCACCGACGCGGGCCGGCAGATCGCCTCGGTGGTGATCGACGCGGGCGGCGAGATCCAGGGGGTGCAGACCAAGAACCAGCTCGACCCCACCGAAGAGCCGCTGTACGTGCACGGCCACACCCGGCGGATCTTCGAGGTGAACGGCGTGAAGTTCGGCATCGCCATCTGCCACGAGGCGTTCCGCTACCCCGAAACGGTGCGCTGGGCGGCGGTGCGCGGCGCGAAGCTCGTCTTCCACCCGCACTGCACCGGGAGCGATCACACGGGCACCCCGCCTGCGCGGTGGGGCGACCCCGCGTCGCCGTACTACGAGAAGGCGATGATGTGCCGCGCGCTCGAGAACGGGATCTACTTCGCCAGCGTGAACTACGCGTTCCGGAACCAGGATTCGGCGACCAGCGTGATCGGCCCGTCTGGCGATCTGCTGGCGCACCTGCCGTACGGCGACGAAGGCGTGCTGGTGCACGAGATCGACGTGGACGCCGCCACGGGCCTGCTCGCATCCCGGTACGCGCCGGAGCGGTACCAGCCAGCGGTCGCGGAGTAGCCGCCGCGACGCTCGCGAGCACCACGCGAGCGAGCGGCGCCGCAGTACGTCGCGCTGGCCGCAGCCGCACCGAATGGAGCAGCCCGCCGGCCGACGGCAGGCAGGTTCTCGTTTCACATCCACATTCTCCCGAGAACGCGATGGATGCACGAACTGCGGTTGAGCGCGCGCTGCCCGTGTTCTCCACCGCCGCGCCGAACGACTGGGCGGGCTTGCAGGCCGCGATCGCGCGGGCGGGCGTGCCCCAGGCGCTGGCGGCCGACGTGGCGGCCTTCATGCCGATCGCCTTCGGGCGCGAGCTGCTGAACGGCACGGGGATCGAGTTCTCGCCGGACTACGCGGTCCACTCCGCGGATGCGGGCGTGAAGGTCGCCGGCAGGCTGGCCCAGCAGCCCGTGTACGCGGCCGCCGCCGCGCTCGCCGCCGGGATGATGGAGCGCCAGGAAGCCGGCGACGCGTTCGTGGGCGTCGCGGTGTGGAGCGCGGAGTTCATCGCGGCCAACCAGGCGTTGAACGCCGGCTCGCAGCTCTCCGACCTGGTGGCCGGCCCTCCGGTGATCTTGCAGGACGAGCCGGCCGCGCCCGTCCCCGAGGAAAAGAAGAAACCCTGGTGGCAGGTCTGGGGCTGACGCTGCGAGGGAGTCGGACGAGCCGGAGCTTCCACCTTCTATCACCGATCACACGGGCAACCCTCATGACGCGGCACGCGGTCCTTCTGCTTCTCCTCTTCGTCGGCTCGCCGGCGTGGGCGCAAACCACGCCGGGTGTGCAGCACCTCTCCGCCACGCAGGTTCGCGACACGGTGGCCGGCGCCGCCCGTGCGCAGGCCGGCATGGCCGGGGCGCTCCTGGCCGATCGCGGCAGCTACACGGTGCTCGTCCTGCGGCGCGACCAGACGGGCGAGGTCGAGATCCACGACGCCTGGGACGACGTGTTCGTGGTCCAGGAAGGGATGGGCACCCTGCTGCTGGGCGGCACGGTCACCGGCGACCGCGTGACCGCGCCCGGCGAGCGGCGGGGCGGCCGGATCTCCGGCGGCGGCAGCCAGACGCTGGTGGCGGGCGACGTGATGGTGATCCCCGCGAAGACGCCCCACCAGGTGCAGGTGCCCGCGGGGGGATCGATCACGTACCTGGTGATCAAGACCCCGTCTGCCGGAACCTCGCCTCCACGGCCGTAGCATGCGCTCCCGCCGGCGCTCACCCGCCGTCGCTCTCCCTCTCCCGATCCTCATGAAAGCACTGCTTCTCGCGCTGTTCACCACCACCCTGGCCGCGCACGCGGCGGCCGCGCAGCGAGCCGCGCCCGGGCCCGAGTGGGCCGACGTGACGCCGGCTGGGTTGCCGATGCGCTCGATGTGGATGGACACCACCGCGGTCGAGGTGGTGTCGCCCGACCGCTTCCGGGTGCGGCTGCTGTTCCTGGTCGGCGGCCCGATGCCCACGCCCGACGGGAAGCGGTTCGACCGTTCGCTGTCGCGCGTGGAGTACGACTGCACCGGGCGCACCTCGGAGCTGCTCGAAGCGCAGTGGATGCTGGGCGACAGCGTGGTCCGCACGGTGCCGCCCGACGGCCGTGTCGAGCACTGGCTTCCCGGCGCGACGGAGATGACCCTGCAGAAGTGCCGGCTCGCGAGACGCGTCACCGCCGCCAGGAGCGGACGTGCGGATCCCCCGGCAGTCTCTCCCTGATCGTTCGCATCAACGGATCGACGCACCATGTCGTACGACGTCGAGTTCACCTCCACGATGTTCAGGTACCCCGGGAACGGCGGCTGGACCTTCGTGACCGTGCCCGAGCAGCACGCGCCCTCGTCCACGTACGCGTGGGGACGCTCGCCCGTGATCGCCAGCGTGGACGGGCACGAGTGGAAGACGAGCGTGTGGCGCGAGAAGACCGGCCGCACCCTGCTGCCGGTGCCGAAGGCCGTGCGCGGAAGCAAGGGCGACGGCGACAGCGTACGGGTCGGCCTGCGCTTCCTGGTGATGTGACGCCGGGACCCTGGCGCTCACACTCGTTCGCGCACTCGCTCCGGCAACCGTCGCGTGCTCCCGCCTTACCCTGTCCGGCTACCAGATCGGTATCTTTGAACGCGACCAGGCGCCGCGTCCCCCACCTCGCGTTCTCCTCTCGTCCATCCAGAATGATCATGAAGCTCCCCGTTCTCGCCGCTCTCGCCGCCACCCTGGCCGCGCACGCGGCGGCCGCGCAGGAAGGCGCACCCGGGCCGCAGTGGGCCTCCGTCACGCCGGCCCAGGCGCGGTATCCCACCTGGATGGACACCTCGTCGGTCGAAGCCGTGGGGCCCGACCGCTTCCGCGCGCGGCTGCTGCTCTTCGTCCCCGGCCTGCCGATCCCGTTGCAGAACGGGGCGCAGGCCGACCGCGCCCTCTCGCACGTGGAGTTCGACTGCACGCAGCGGACTTCGGAGCTGCTGAGCGGGGATTGGCGTATGGGTGAGAAGGTGGTTTACACCCTGCGCCCCTCCGGGCGCGCCGAGCCGTGGCGTGTCAGCCGGAGCGAGTCATCGGAGCTCCAGTGCCAGCTCGCGAGGCGCATCACGGGCGCTGGCGGCGGCCCTGCAAACCCCGCGGGCGTTTCGCCCTGATCGTATCGGCCGAAACCCATCGGGCAGCAGACTGCGGGATCGAGCCTGACAAGCACTGGAGCGCCCCGGCGAGAGACACCGGGGCGTTCGTCATGTGAGGGCCGTCAAGTCTCGCAAAGTGGGACGGGGCGCAGGCGTTGCGTGGAGAGGCGGATCCACCCCATGCCCCCGTGTGCACCGATGTCGTTCCGCCGCCCGCTGCGCTGCTGCCTGGCCGCCGCCCTGCTGCTGGCGAGCTGTGACTCGCTCGTGGAGCCGGAGGAGTGGGGGAGCGTGCCCCGCCTGTGGCGAACGCCGTACACGCACGACTACTGGTTCGACGGCCAGCCGGCGGTGGAGGGCGAGCGGGTGTTCGGCGGGATCGCGGGCGACGCGGTGGCGCTGGACGCGCGCACGGGCGAGGTGCTGTGGCGCACCCGCGTGCGGGGGACGAACACCTCGCTGGCGTCGCGCAACATCCTGGTGCGCGACGGGGAGGTGTACCTGGCCGAGGTGGACGCCGTCTACTCGCTGGACGCCGCCACCGGCGCCGTCCGCTGGCGCGTTCCCCTCCCCGATCAGGCCGACTACGCGCGCAGCGCGCTGGACGAGCGGGCGTTCTACGTGGGCACGTGGGGCGGCCGCGTGCACGCGCTGGCCCGCGCCGACGGCACGGTGCTCTGGACGTTCGACCTGGGCGCCGAGTGGCCGGCCGGCACCCAGCGGCGGGTGAACGGCATCACCTGGGCGGGTGACACGCTGTACGTGGCGGCCGAGCGCACGCGGGTGCCCAACACGTCGTTCATCACCGGCCTGGTGGTCGCCCTGGACGCGCGCACCGGCCGCGAGATCTGGCGCTACGAAGGCCCCAACCCGCAGAACGAGAACGCCATCATCGCGCCGCCCGCGGTGGCGGGGTCGCGGGTGCTGGCGGTGGAAGGCGGCCGCGTGGCCTTCGCCATCGGGCTGGACCGGGCCACCGGGCGGGAGCTGTGGCGCACGCCGCTGGCCGCCAGCAGCGGGATCGACCACGAGCTGGTGGTGGTGGGCGGCATCGCGTACGGCGGCTCTAGCGACACGAAGGTGCACGCGTTCGACGTGGAGACCGGCCGCGTGATCTGGAGCCGCAGCGGCCGCGGCTCCAGCATCCGCACCCTGGCGGCGTGCGGCAACTGGCTGCTGGCCGGCGACCAGGGGCTGCGCGTGTACGACCGCCGCACGGGCGAGGTGCTGGCAGCCATCGTCAACCGCGAGGAAGACTTCATCACCTCGGGGTTCGCCGTGCAGGGAGACCGCTTCTTCGCCTTCAGCACCAAGGCGGTGTACGGCTTCCGCTGCGGGTAGAGTACGAAAGTACGCGGTACGGAGTACGGAACAGCGGCGGGGGGCGCGGCGAGGCCCTTCCGCGGCCGAGTCCGCGGCGCTCCGGGGCGGTGACGGCCGTGATCGCGGCGCGAGTGCACACTGCCGGGGACGTAATTGGACGAACGTGTCCGACGAGATCCATTCCACCTGAAGCGAGGGCATGTATGGCACAACGAGCCGGGGTCTTTCGTCCGATGGGCGTGCTGCTGCTGACGCTCGTGGCCATCGGAGTGCGGGTGCCGGCAGCCGGGGCAGACGTTCCCCCCACCACCGCCGCGGCCGACGTTGCCGAAAGACCACGCTCCGAGCGCCACCGCCCGCCCGGCAGCCCGGCAGGTGCCGGCCAGGACTCGACGCACCTGCGAACCCACGCGCTGACCGTCACCGCCGCCGAGCTCCGCCTGGCCCCTACCAGCCAACTGCCGCACGTGTGGGGCGTGGTCATGGAGCTCGGCCTGCCGACGAAGGCCGTCGCCTCGCTCGTCACCTTCGCCGAAGGATCCACCAGCCTGTACTTCAGCAACGGCGGCGCGATCATCGGCTCGGGCCAGCACCCACCGGTCCGGGCCGCGTCGCAGGCCATGCTTGCAGCGGCCGAGACCCACCTGCGTCACTTCGCGCCGGCGAGCGGCACCCCGAAGCCAGCTCCCGGCCGGGTGCGGTTCTACATCCGGACGTTCGAGGGGATGCGGACCGCGGACGTCAGCGACGCTGACCTGCTCGCGCGCCGTCATCCCCTGTCGGAGGTGTACCATGCCGGCCGCATGGTGATCGAAACGGTCCGCATCGCCTCCCAGGGGGGCTACGGGGGCGGGGCTCCGCGCTGACCGCTGTGCGGCCTCCCGTCGGCACACGCGCGGCTCTTCCGCGTGTGATCCCGCTTTCCCGGCCGCGCTCCCGCCACCGGACGCGACGGAACCCGACTTGCCGGGTGATGCCGGCGCGCGGGAGATTCCCGCGCGCCGGCATTCGCCCGTACACCCGCTCGTGGCACTGATGGATCGCAGACGCATCGACGTACCGCCGCCCACCATCCCCGGCTTCCGGCCCGTGCCGTTCACCGGGGTGATCTACGTGATGGCCGAGGCCACCAAGCGGGGCTACGCCTACGGACACCCCGACTGGTGCAACCTGGGCCAGGGGCAGCCCGAGACCGGCGCCCTTCCCGGCGCCCCCGAACGGCTCTGCGAGGTGACCATCACCCCGGCCGACCAGGAGTACGCGCCGGTGCAGGGGATCCCCGAGCTGCGCGCGGCGGTGGCCGAGCTCTACAACCAGCTCTACCGCCAGGGGAAGGAGTCGCAGTACACGGCCGACAACGTGTGCATCTGCGGCGGCGGCCGGATGTCGCTCACCCGCACGGTGGCGGCGCTGGGCGAGATCAACCTGGGGCACTTCCTTCCCGACTACACGGCCTACGAGGAGCTGCTCGACATCTTTCGCCGCTTCACCGCCATCCCCATCCTGCTGGAGGGGACCGACGGCTACCGCTTCGACGTGGGGCGGCTGGAGCGCGAGATCACGGGGCGCGGGCTTTCGGCGCTCCTCCTCTCCAACCCCGCCAACCCCACCGGGCGCACCATCCGCGGGCTGGAGCTGGCCAGCTGGGTCGAGGCCGCGCGGCGGCTGGACTGCACCCTGCTGCTCGACGAGTTCTACTCGCACTACGCCTGGAACTCGACCCCCGACGACGAGGGGCTGGTCTCGGCCGCGCGCTACGTGGACGACGTGGACGTGGACCCGGTGGTGATCCTGGACGGCTTCACCAAGAACTGGCGCTACCCCGGGTGGCGCACCACCTGGGTGGTGGGGCCGCGCTCGGTGATCGAGGCGGTCACCAGCTCGGGCTCGTTCCTCGACGGCGGGGGGAGCCGCCCGCTGCAGCGCGCCGCCATCCCCCTGCTCGACCCCGAGCTGGTGCGCCGCGAGACCGCGGCGATCCGCGAGGCGTTCCTGCGCAAGCGGCGCATCCTGGTCGACGGGCTGCGCCAGACGGGGATGCGGCTGGACCTGGAGCCCGAGGGCACCTTCTACGTGTGGGCCGACCTGGCCGGCCTTCCCGAGCCGCTGCGCGACGGGATGGACTTCTTCCGCGCGGCGCTGGAAGAGAAGGTGATCTGCGTGCCCGGCGAGTTCTTCGACATCAACCCGGGGAAGCGGCGCAGTGGCCGCGGCTCGCGCTTCCGCACCTACGCCCGCTTCTCCTTCGGCCCCGACGAAGCGGCGGTGAGCGAGGGCGTGCGGCGGCTGGTGGAGATGGTGCAGCGCGCGCGGTAACTGATCGCCTGTAGGGTGGCGCTTCCGGGTAAGCTAGGGAATGCGTGTCACATAATGCGGAGGGAACGATCATGTTGCGGGATTCCAAGGAAAGGGCGGAGCCGGAAGCGCTCGACCAGGGTGCACTCGAGTTCCACTTCCGTGAGCATGCGAGCCTTCGGGCTGAGATCGAAAACGATAAACAGCACCTTCGAAGGCTGGAGACGTACGCATTGGTCGGAGCGGGAGGGATCTGGTCGTGGCTTTCCGTGAACAAGCACCCGGCACTTCAGCTGGGTTGGTGCATCCCGGCTGTCCTTGGCCTGATCGGCCTGTTCCAAACGATGGGTGTGGTGCGAGACATCGACATCAGGGCAGCGTACCTGCGTCAGATCGAACAAACCGTGGGGCGGCTTGGACAACTCCAGGGTTGGGAAAATTTTCTTGAACGGCGCAGAACTGGTGATCCTTCGAGGCTGAATAGAGTATTCTGGGGTTTGTACTTGTTGGCAGCGGTAGCGGTCCCGATTGTGGTTTACTTCTGGAGGTAAGCGCCTGGTGCTGAACAAAGGCTGTGGCGGCTGGCGGAGATGGTGCAGCGCGCGCGGTAGAATGTCCCGGCGCGTGCCACCGTCAGATGGCCCGCCGCTCCCCTGAACGTCTACGGGAGATGCCCATGAGGATGCGGTGGATCGGAGCCGTGGCGCTCCCGGTGGCTGCAGGCTGCGCCCGCCCGGCGGCGGCTCCCTCCGCCGCCGCGCTCCCGCCGCTGGGCCGGCCGGCGGTGATCGTGCCCGCCGGGAGCACGCCGCTCGACATCGGCGAGGGCACGGTGCGGCTGCTGGCCGAAGGCGCGGGAACGGCGAACGCGTGGGCCGCGCTGGAGCGTACGGAGCCGCCCGGCACCCGCACCGGGCTGCACCGGCACAACCGGATGGACGAGGCGTTCTACGTGGTGCGCGGCACCCTCACCGTGTTCGTGGACGGGCGGCTGCACTCGCTCCCGGCCGGCTCGTTCGTGCTGATCCCCCGCGGAACGCCGCACGCGCAGGGGAACCTCACGGCCGACACGCTCACGATGGTGTCGTTCTTCTCCCCCGCCGGGTGGGAGCAGTCCGCACGCGCCAGGGCCGCGCTCCACCGCGAGCATCCCGCGGGGACGGCAGAGTTCGGGCGCCGCATCGGCCCGCTCCTGACCGGGTTCGACCTGGAGCCCCTCGGACCCTCGCCGCTGCCGGCGCCCCGCTGAGAAGCACCCGTTCGATCATCCGCCCGCAATCCCCGCCGACGGTGAACCATGCTCACACGCTACGATCCCGACCGCGCCCCAGATCCGAAACGGTGGCTGGCGACGGATGAAGCCCAGCAGATAGAGATCTGCCGCCGCCATCACCGCCGGGCCGGCATCCGGCTTCCCAACGAGACCCTGCACGCCGTCATTCACCAGGTGGTCGAAACGCAGGTGGCGATGGGAGATGAGACCCCCGCCGCGGCCACCCTGCAGCGCCTGATGGGCGAAGGCCTGTCGCGGCACGACGCCGTCCACGCCATCGGCAGCGTGCTGGCGCGGCACATGAACCGCCTGCTCGCCCAGCAAGAGGACGACGGCTCCGACCCGAATGAGCGGTTCTTCCGAGAGCTTCACCATCTCACGTCCGCCAACTGGCACCAGAGCGCGGCCGACGATGAAGAAGGCCCCCCGTGGCTGTGACGCGGATCCTTCACCCACGTCAGGGGCCGGTGAGCCGTTGATCATCCGCCTCGCGATCCTCGCCGACCGCGAGGCGGCTCTGGCGCTGGTGCCGCGGCTGCGCGCCTTCGGTCCTCCCCCGCTGCGTCCGGCCGAAGCACTGGACGCGGGGGAGCAGCGCACGCTCGAGCGCTTCTTCAGCGCGCCGCCGGAGGGGGCGCGGCTGTGGGTGGCGGTGGAGGAGGACGGCGAGGTGCTCGGGATAGCGTACGCCGAACCGGCGGTGGACTACTTCACCCAGGAGCGGCACGGGCACCTGGGGATCATCGCCGTGGCGGAGGCGGCGGAGGGCCGCGGCGTGGGGCGCGAGCTTCTGGCCACGGTGGAGCGCTGGGCGGCGGAGGAGGGATTCCGC